>JARFUG010000113.1 GCA_029289095.1 Desulfuromonadales bacterium | reverse complement strand
TCTTTGCCAGTTCGAAGACGGGAATCTTGGGGAAGGTCTTTCCGCGGGGCGCCATGGGCAGAACCTTCCCCTCGGCGGACATGCCGCTCTCCTGCCCGCCGGTGTTGCCGTAAACCTCGTTGTCGACCATGATGGTGGTGATCTTCTCCCGCCGGAACCAGGAGTGCAGGGTCATGTCAAGTCCGATATCGGCGATGCCGCCGTCGCCGACGAGGACGACCACATCCTTGTGCCGATCGGGATAGCGGATCGACAACATGCGCTTTAGCCCCGAAGCGACGGCGTTCTGGTTGCCGAAGGCGGAGTTGGAGTAGTTCAGGGCGCTCTGGGACAGGGCGAAGAAGGAGCAGCCGGGGGTGCCGACGATGAGGGTGTCCTCCGGCGCCGGAAGGGCGGCCGCCACCAGGCGCACCCCCAGGGAAACGCCGCAGCCGGCGCAGTGGGGATGTTCCTCGACGATCTCCTTGAAGCTCCCCAGGTCCTTGACGCCCAGGCCGCGACCGTGGGGGCCGTTTTCAACAAGCTCCCGATACTGCTGGGGAATGTATTCGGCAAGGGCGGGGGCGGGGGTGATGATTTTCTTCGACATGGTCAGGCTCCTCCTGCGCTGCGGTTTTTCGTGGCCATGGCCCCTTTGATCGTCTCGACGATGAGCCCCGGAGGCATACTCATGCCGCCGAAGAGTCTGGGGCCGCTGACAACGCGCCGGTTGCGGTCGAGGGCCGCCTTGACCTCCCGGCCGAGCCAGCCGCCGGCATTGAATTCGGGGACGACGATGAGATCGGCATGGTCCGTCGCCTCGGCGAGTTCCTCTTCCGGAAAAGGGCGGATCGATTTGATCTTGATCAGTCCGGCATCGATCCCCTCGGCTTGCAGCAGGCGCAGCGCCTCGCGGCTCTGGGAGACGGCCGTTCCCGAAGCGACGATGAGGGTCTTCGCCTTCGGACTCTCCACCTCCAGCAGCCCCCCCAGATATGTGCGCAGATGCCTACGGGAGCGCTCCGCGGCCGCCAGGACCTCCTGGTGCCAACTGGCGTTGGCCGCGCCGCTGATGAAGTTGCTCTTGTTCAGGAGCGGATCGCGGGTGATGCGCATGGGGGGCGTTTCCATGTCGAAAGTCGGCACGGGGGCGGTGCGCGGGTCGTACGGAGGGAGCTTGAGATCCGCCGGAGGGAGCAGGATCCGGTCCTTGGTGTGGGTGGCGAAGAAGCCGTCGACGAAGACCCCCACGGGCAGATGGACCTCGGGCTGCTCGGCCACCGCGTAACCGGCGAGGACCATGTCGTGGAAATCCTGGCCGTCTTCGGCATGGAGCATGAGCATCCCCGTGTCGAGGAGCATCCCCATTTCGATGTTTTCGGGCTGGATGGAGGGTGGCAGGGAGACCCCCCGGCACATGAAGGCGCAGACGATGGGCTGACGGGCGCCGGCCCAGACAGGGAACATTTCCATGGCCCGAAGGGTCCCCGGGCCGCTGGTGGCGGTAAAGACCCGCCCTCCCCCCAGGGAGGCGCCGTGAATGGCGGCCATGACGGCGAATTCGTTCTCGGCGCGGTAGAAGTCCCTGATGTAGCCCTGCTCGAAGAGTTCCCCCACCAGGTGCATGCTCTCCGACTGCGGCGTGATCGGATAGGCGATGGCCATATCGACATTGGCCCTTTTGACGGCCTCGGCGACGGCCTCGCTCCCCGTGATGAAGCTCTGCACGCGCGGAGCCTCAAAGAGCAGATGGTGAGGATCTGTGATCTGTTGTTTTCCCATGAAACGACCTACTCTCCTGAATGAACACCCCGGCGCCCGCTGCACGGGCGCCGGGGTATCTGCTTGCCGGCTTTTTGTGTCTTCTCTAATCCTGGCTGACGGTAAGGGCGTCCTTGGGGCAAACCGAGACGCACAGCCCGCACCCCTTGCAGCGCCCCGCGTCGATCTTCACCTTCTTGGTTTCGCAATAAGCGATGACGTTGGAATCGGGGCAACTAATGATGCAGATTTTGCAACCGGTGCATTTTTCTTCCGCGACTCTTGCTGCGTAATACATGTTCGACTCCTCTATGAAAGAGAATACTCGGTGAGCGATTCCCCTGCCTTGCGAACGACCTCCATGTTCTTCTCAATCATCTGGCTGACCTTGCCGAATTTCTCCTTGACCGCGTCGTCGAGGGCCGCCGTCGTCGCGGAGGCGACGAACTTTCCGCCGCCGAAACGCTCCATCATCGACTCCTCCAGCGCCTTCATGGTGGTAATGGGGCGGATTCCGTAGAGCCCCCCCAGCATAGCGATGTTGGTGGAGAGCTCGGTGCCGCTGACCTGCATGGCGACCTCGGTGGCGGGAACGTAGTAGATCTTCGCCCTGCGCTCGGCCAGGCTCTGGCGGTCCTCCTTGGTGAGATCAAGAGGGGTGCCCGAGTTGATGAGGATCGTTCCCCCCTCCCGCAGGCCGTCGAAGAAGGGCATGGTGTAGCATTTGCCCAGGGTGATGACATGGGGGTGGAAGATCATGATGATGTTGGGATAGAGCACTTCGCCGCGTTCAAAGATCGGCTCGCGGGAGATGCGAACGTAGCTTTCGGCGGGCGCGAGGCGCTTCTCGGCGCCGAAGAAGGGGTTCACCGTGACCTGCAGGCTGTCGCGGTAGGCGGCTGCGCCCAGGATGTGGGCGGCGGTGACGGCGCCCTGCCCCCCGAGCCCGGACATGCGGATCGAAATCTTTTCACTCATTTTTTCCTGGCCTCCTCAAGCGAATCCAAAAACCTCTGGGCCTCGTCGGAAATGTATTCCTGATTCCGGAAAATCCCTTCCTTCTCCCGCTGCTTGATGAGAGGAATGGTTTCTTGGGGCTTGAATTTGTAGTTGGTGGGGCAGGGGCTGAAGAGCTGAATGTAGGTCGGCCCCACCTCCCTGGCGATCAGAACGGCCTTCCGGACGGCTTTCTCCAGCATCCTGGGGTGCGCCGGCGACGTGGCCGCCACATAGGCGCATCCCGCGGCCTGCGCCACTTCGGGGAGGGTCGCCTTGGGGAACTTCTTGCCGGTGGGCGCCATGTTGAGAACCGCACCTTGCCGGCTCATGCCGCTCTCCTGCCCCCCGGTGTTGGCATAGGCTTCATTGTCGAGCATGATGGTGGTAATGTTTTCCCGCCGGAACCAGGACTGCATGACCATGTCCAGGCCGATGTCGGCGGTGGCGCCGTCCCCGGCGATGACGACCACATCCTTGACCTTGTCGGGAAAGCGCAGCTTGAGCGCGCGTTTGAGCCCCGAAGCCACGGCGTTCTGGTTGCCGAAGAGGGAGTGGATGTTGTGCAGGGCGACCTGGGGAAAGACGAGAGAGCTGCATCCGGTCGAACCGACAATTACCGTATCACCGGGATTGGGCAGCGAAGCCAGGGCGAGGCGGATGGACAGGGCCAAGCCGCACCCGGCGCACAGGGGATGCTCCTCGATCAGCTCTTTATAGGAACCGAGGTCGGACACGCCGAAGCCTTTACCATAGGGCCCATTGGCGACCAACTCCCGATACTCGGGGGGCATGATCTCTTCGAAGCCGGGCGATATCTGAAAAATGGGCTTATTCACCGCGATACCCTCCTGATCTCATCAAGGATAAGTTCCGGCGGCATGGTCATGCCGCCATAGACCCTGGGCGCACCAATCACCTTGCCCGGCTCGTCGATGACCGATTTGATTTCCTTGGCCAACCATCCCACCCGGTTGAACTCCGGCACGATGATTGCCTTGGCCTTGGCGGCCAGTGCCTTGATCTCCTGCGCCGGAAAGGGGCGGATGCACTTGAGCTTGACCAGGCCCACGGAGAGCCCCTGCGCCCGAGCCGCCGCCATGGCCTCGCGGCTCTGGCAGACGGCGGTCCCGGATGTCACGAGAAGGACGTCGGCGTCCTCGTTCTCCGTCTCCAGAAGTCCGCCGAGGTACTTCTCCAGATACTTGCGGGACCTTTCCCTGGCCGCGTCGACCTCCTGCTGCCAGGAGGCATGGGCCGCATAGCTGATGAAGTTGCTCTTCATCACGAAGGGGTCGCGCATCTGACGCACCGGGACGCTCTCCATGTCCATGGGGGGCACGGGTGAGTTGTTCGGGTCATAGGAGGGGAGCTTGATGTCGGGCTCGGGAATCTCCAGCGCCTCCTTGGTGTGGGTGACGAAAAAGCCGTCGGCAAAAACCCCCACGGGGACATGTACATCGGTTTTTTCCGCGACGATGAATGCCTTGAGGATCATGTCATGAAGATCCTGGGCGGTTTCGGCATGTAACATCAAAATGCCGGTCTCAAGAAGATAGGCCATCTCGATGGTATCGGGCTGGATCGTCAGTGGGGAGTTGACCCCCCGGGTCATGAAGGCGCAGACGATGGGGAGCCGCGCGCCGGCCCAGGTCGGGAAGACCTCGAAGGCCCGCAGGGTACCCGGACCGCCGGTGGCGGTGAAGACGCGCACGCCGGCCATGGCCGCTCCGGCCACCGAGGACATGACGGCGAACTCGTTCTCGCCGCGGAAATATTCCTTGACATAGCCTTCGGCGAAAAGATCCCCCACCAGATGCATGCTCTCGGACTGGGGGGTGATGGGGTAGGAGATGGCCACATCGACATTGGCCTTCCTGATCGCCTCCCGGACCGCCTCGCTCCCGGTCATGAAGAGCTTTTTCTTTTCCGCCGTGAAAAACAGAAATTCGGGATTTACGACCTTCTGCTCAATCACCTTTCACCTCCCCCTTGCGTTTTTTGACCAATTCAGTCAATTTTTTCAGTTCGGAGAGACCCGCACCACGTAGCGAAATCATGGCATCCTCGTGACCGACTTCGCCGCAAAAGGCGATGGTGTAGCAACTGGTGCCGCCGCGGATGATCTTTAGCGCCACATTGGCATAATGACAGTGGACGCCGATGAAGACGCAGACGTCGATCTTGTTGTGCCAGATGGTGAGATTGGGGTGGTTGGGATTCACCTCGATGGCCGGGTTGATCATGGGGTACTTGGGGCGATAATCGGGCATCGGGATGATCTTCGCCCCGACCGCCTCGGCCAGCTCTTTGAGCGCCGCAGCCTTCTCGGCGACCCCATCCTTCCAGTTCCAGAGAATCAGCGGTCCGGGAAAAAACACCGGATTTTTGGCGCTGATCAGTTTTTCGACGATCTTCTCAAGCCCTTGCTGGGCGGAAACGACCCCCCCCTCGACCAGGGCCTCACCGACCTCAGGCAGCTCGATCCCCATCGAGGCCGCAGCCGGTGGTAGAAACCCTTCCGGACCGGGAAGAACTTTGTAGCTCATTTCATTCATTTTATTTCTCCTCCAGTTTTATTTGGTGTTCTCAACGCTTCGCTCGTTCTTATCGACGCCTGTTCAATCCTGACCTCCTTTCCTGCCTACGGCAGAAACCCAGCTACACAGGACGGCTGTTTCCGGCAAAACCGCTCACCGCCAACCTTCCGACCTTAGAATTTCTCCGGCCGCCAGACACCAACTTCGACAAGAAAAAGGGTCATGGCATAATCCTCGTAGTAGTGCTGTCGGAGATGATCCGCAATCGCCGTCGCCGTATCGGCATCGCAGAGTATTTCCATGCGAATATTGCTGCTCGCCTCCCATCCGGCATTCCGCACGCCCTGCCGTCCCTTGCCGCGGGCATCGGTGATGGTGTACCCCTGGGCGCCGAGCCGCTCGACATCCCTTATCAGAGTCCCCTCCAGGGCCGCCTCGGTGATGATGGTCAGCAGTTTTCGCGAATGAATGACCATGCCCTATCCTCCCCAAAAAGCTTGAGCCTGCACGGCCATGGCATGATAAAGCGGAATGCCGAGCAGGACGTTGAAGGGAAAAGTGACGCCCAGCGCGGCGGCTAGGGACAGGGTGGGATTGGCCTCGGGAACCGAGATGCGCATGGCCGCCGGTACCGCGATATAGGATGCGCTCGCGGCGAGGATCGCCAACATGGTGGTGCCGCCCACCGACAAGCCGAGCAGCAATGCCAAAGCTGTACCCACGACCGCGGAGAACACCGGCATCCCCATGCCGAAACCGAGCAGGAAAAGGCCGTAGCGGCGCAGACTGCCGATCTGGCCGGCGGTCAGAATGCCCATTTCCAACAGAAATAGCGCCAATACTCCTTTGAAAAGGTCAAAAAACAAGGGGCTGATCGCCTCCGTGCCCGCCGGTCCGGCTATCCAGCCGATCAGCAATCCCCCCATCAGCAAGACGATGCCTTTGCCCAGAAAAACCTCGTGAGCCACCACGCCCCACTTCGTCTGCCGTGAAAGACCCCGCGCCAGCACGATCCCCACGAGGATGGCGGGAATCTCCAGCAGGACCAGCAAGAGGGGCATATGTTCTTCGAAGTAGATCTGGCGATTCACCAGATAGGCGACCGCCACGGCATAGGTGCCCACGCTCACCGAGCCGTAATGGGCGGCAATGGAAGCGGAATCGGCTCGCTTGAAGCGCCCGACGCGCCGCAAGACGGGATAAGCCACCAAGGGCAGCAGGAAGCCCAGGGCCAGCACCGCCGACATTTGCGGCAAAAGGTCGGCGAAGGGCTGCTTGGCCAGTTCGATCCCACCCTTGAGGCCAATGGCCAGCAGCAGCAGAATACTCAAGAAATCATAAACCGCCGACGGCAGGCGCAATTCCGAGCGCAGCAGACCAGAACCCAGCCCAAGTACAAAAAACAGGATGATGGGATCCATATTTCGTCTTTCAACTTTCTTGTGGAATCAGCAGGCTTTGCCGTGGAGGAAACACGCTTCGCGGCATGGGTCAGCAGGTTCGAGATAGGTCTCAAAGGACCAGGTATGAAAGAGAAGCATCCTTCCCCTCTCTGACAACCGGCGCCAGATGCACGAAATGCCCCGTCGCCGGATTCAGAAACAGGGGTGGCAGAGCATGCGCAGGAAACCTCTGCCGCAGGCGCTCGGCTTCCAATTTGACGCGGGCATGGGGCGCACGCTGCTGAAAAACAGGAATGAACTTCCCCACACCGTCCACGCCGCAATGGGCTTCGCCAGCCGCCGTCAACCAATCTAAAAGTTGCTGCCGGGAAATACCCGCGCCATCGCCGCCTGCCTTTTGCAACCTGCAGAGTGTCCAGATTCCCGCCAGAGAGGTTGACTCGACAACCCGAATCTGCGGCTCGGAATCGGCGCGAGCGGCAAGCGTCGGCTCGTCGGCTGGCCACGCCACCATACGCGGATGAAGCCAGATTCC
>JARFUG010000022.1:21291-42825 GCA_029289095.1 Desulfuromonadales bacterium | reverse complement strand
ACAACGCTGCGGAGGCGTTGTGGCGATCCCGGATCGCTTCGGTCAGGATCAGCTCCGCGTCGAGGAGGCGGCGCTGAGCGTCGAGAACCTCGAAAAAGCCGGTGTAGCCGTCGTTGTAGCGCAGTTCCGCCAGGCGCAACGTCTCTCTCAGGGAATCGACCTGGCGCTGCACCGCCGTTCCCCGCTCGGCGGTGGTCGCGCTCAGCACCATGGCGTCGCGCACCTCGCGAAAGGCCGCCTGGACGGTGATGCGGTAGCGGGTCTCCGCCTGTTCGCGCACGGTTATTGCGCTCTGGACGCGAGCCCGGTTGCGGCCGAAGTCGACCACCGGTCCCAGAACCGATCCGCTCATACCCCACGTTTCGGCCGAGGCGTCGAACAGGTTGTCGACATTCCCGGCGACGCTGCCGAAAAAGAGGGCCAGGTTGAAGCGGGGGAGCCTCGCGGCCATGGCGACGCCGATCTGCGCGTCGGCAGCCATCAGGGCGGCTTCGGCGGCGCGGATGTCGGGGCGCCGGCGCAGCAGCTCCGAGGGGAGAAAGGGCGGCACGTCCTGCACAAGGCGCAGCGAGGCCATCGTCTCGTCGCCGAAATCCAATTCCCCCAGGAGCTCGGCGGGGCTCATCCCGACCAGGGTCGCCAGGGCGCTCTCCAGCAGGCGGACCTGCTCGCGCTGCCGAGGAAGGAGCGCGCGCGTCCCTTCCCACTCGGAGACGGACTGCTGCAGCGCCAACCGGTCGACCATCCCCCCGTCATATCGGATCTGTTGCAGCCGGAGCGTCTCCCGGCGGCTCTCGAGGGTCCTCTCGGTGATCTCCAGTTGCTGCCGGGCGGAGAGGAGGTTGACATAGGCGCTGGCCACGTCCGTGACAAGGTTGAGTCGCACCGCCTCGTGACTGAAGAGGGACTCTTCCATCAACGCCGCGGCGGCTTCCTCGCCGCGGGCCAGACGTCCCCAGAGATCGATTTCGTAGCCGAGCAGACCGAGCACCGAAAAAGAGTTGAAGGAGCCGCCGGCTCCGGGAACCGGAACCGGAGAAGCGGCCGCGGGCTGCCTTTGCCGCACCGCCTCGGCCTGGGCATCGAGGGTCGGCCAGCGCTCGGCTGATGCCTGCCCCAGACGGGCGCGCGCTTCCTGGATGCGCTGGAGTTGCAGGCGAAGACCGAGATTGTCGTCCAGAGCGCGATCGACGAGGCTCACAAGTACAGGGTCCTCGAATCGGGCCCACCAGTCGCGAGTCTCCTCCATCGTCTCGGCCATTTCGAGGATCTGCTCAGGCCACTGCTGCGGGAGGTCTATGTCAGGGGCGCGATAATCGGGACCAACGGCGCAGCCCGAGAGGAGGGCCGCAGCGCTCAGAATCAGCAAAGGTTTGAGCATCTCAGGCGGCCTCCCTTCTCAGGCGCCGCTCGCGACGCCAGGTGGCAAGGTCCTCGAGGAGCTTGTAGAAAAGCGGCACGAAGAGGAGCGCCAGAGTGCTGGCGGCGATCATCCCTCCCACAACCACCGTGCCGATCTCCTGACGGCTGGCGGCGCCGGCGCCGCTGGCGAAGACGAGCGGCAGGCTGCCGATGATGAAGGTCAGGGCGGTCATCATGATGGCGCGAAAACGCTGCCGCGCCGCCGCCGTGGCCGCATCCAGGGAGCTCATCCCGGCGCGGCGGTTCTGCGCCGCGAACTCAACGATGAGAATGGCATTCTTGGCCGCCAGGCCGATGAGGACGAGGAGCCCTACCTGAAAGTAGATGTCGTTGGGATAGCCGCGCAGCAACGCGGCCAGCGACGCGCCGAGCACGGCGAAGGGGATGGCCGTGGCCACCGCCATGGGGAGCGTCCAGCGCTCGTATTGGGCGGCGAGGATCAAAAAGACCATCAGCAGCCCCAGCCCGAAGGCGGCGGCTCCGGCGCCCGCCGTAGCCTCCAACTGGTAGGCTTCGCCGATCCAGCCGAGCAGGGCCTCGCCCGCCAGGACCTCGGCCGTCACCGCCTCCATCGCGTCTTTGGCCTGACCGCTGGTGAAGCCGGGGGCGGGGTCGGCCATCACCTTGGCGGAGGGGTAGAGATTGTAGCGGTTGACGACGTCGGCGCCGCTGGTGCGCTCCAAAGAGACGAGGGAGCTCAAGGGGATCATCTCACCGTGGTCGGAGCGCACGAAGACCTGGCGCAGATCGTCCGGGCTGCTGCGGAAATCTCCTTCGGATTGCAGGTTCACCTGCCACAGGCGACCGGCGAGGGTGAAGTCGTTGACGTAGAGCGCGCCGAAGGTGCTCTGCATCGTCTGGAAGATCTGGTTGATGGGGACGGCGGCGGCGCGCGCCTTCTCGCGATCGACCGTGGCGTTGTAGCGGGGGATGCCCGTATCGAGAAGGGAGCGCACGTTCATCAGCTCGGGGCGCTCGTTGGCCTGGGCCACCAGCCGCTGGGCGAGGGCTTCGATCCGATTCGGGTCGCCCCCCTCGCGCACCTGCAGATACCCTTCGACGCCGCCCGTGAGGGACATCCCCATGATCGGCGGGGGGATGAAGGCGAAGACGTTGGCTTCCTGAATCCCCATCCCCGCCCCCATGATCCGACCCGCCACCGAGGCGGCGTCCTGGCCCGCTCCGCGCCGCTGGTTCCAGTCGGTGAGGTTGGCGAAGCCGATGATGCTGTTGGTCTTCAGAGAGGCCGAGAAGATGTCAAATCCGGCAAAAGCCGTGAATTCCCCCACCTCTTCCATACCCACGACCTGCTGCGAGATCTCGCCGAGGGTCTTGGAGGTGCGCCCCAGAGCCGAGGTCGGCGGAAGCTGTGCGGCGACGAGAGCGACCCCCTGATCCTCCTGCGGCACCAGCCCGGAGGGGAGGCGGGAGAGAAAAAAGAGGCTTCCGCCGATCACCAGAGTGAACAGAACGACCCCGACGACGGCGCGGCGCAGCAAAAAGGCGACGCCTCCGACGAAAGCGCCGGTCACATGCTCGAAGCCCTGATTGAAGAGGCGAAATGGGGCGGCGAGCTTTTTGGGCTGGCGATCGAGGAGCAGGGCGCACATGGCGGGGGTCAGGGTCAGGGCCACCACGCCGGAAATCACCACCGAGACGGCAATCGTCACCGCGAACTGACGATAGAGTTCGCCGCTCAACCCGCCGAGGAAGGCCACGGGGGCGAAGACCGCGACGAGGACCAGGGTCGAGGAGATCACCGCGCCGGAGACCTGCCGCATCGTCTCCACGGCCGCGTCCCTGGCCGTGAGCCCTTTTTCGTGCATGAGACGCTCGACGTTCTCCATGACGATGATGGCGTTGTCGACGACGATGCCGATGGCGAGCACCAGACCGAAAAGGGTCAGCAGGTTGACCGAAAAGCCCAGGGCCTGCATCCCGGCGAAGGTGCCGATGAGCGACACCGGGATGGCCGCCAGAGGGATCAGCGACGCCCGCAGGTGCTGCAGGAAGACGAAAGTGACGAGGACCACGAGCCCTATGGCGATGAGCAGGGTGATGAAGACCTCGCGGATGGAGATTTCGACGAACTCGGACGTATCGTAAGGGATGGCGTATTCGAGCCCCGGCGGAAATCGCTGCGACAGATCGTCCAGCGCCTGGCGCACCCGCTGTGCCGTCTCCAGGGCGTTGGCTCCCGGTTGCAGATAGATCCCCATGGGGACCGTCGGCTGTCCGTTGTACATGGCGTGAAAGCCGTAGGTCTGCGCCCCCAGTTCGGCTCGGGCGACGTCGCCGAGGCGCAGGGAGCCGCCGTCCTCGTCGGAGCGCAAAATGATGCGCTCGAATTCCTCGGGCTGACTGAGCTGACCGCGGGTGGCGACGGTGAAGGTGAAGGCCTGATTGGCGGGGGCCGGCTCGGCGCCGAGGCGCCCGGCGGCAAACTGGGCGTTCTGCTCGCGGATCGCCGCCGCGACCTCGGAGGGGGTCAGGTCGTACTGGGCGAGCTTGTCCGGGCGCAGCCAGATGCGCATCGAATAATCCTGGGCGCCGAAGAGCGAGGCGTTGCCGACCCCGGGGATGCGCACCAACTCGTCAAGGACGTTGAGCAGGGCATAGTTGCTGATAAACAAGGTGTCATAGCGACCGTCGGGCGAATTGAGCACCGGCACCATCAGCATGTTGGTCGAGCGCGCCTCGACGCGCACTCCCTGGTCCCGCACCTGCTGCGGAAGGCGCGGCATGGCGGCCTGCACGCGGTTGTTGACGTTGATGGCGGCCTGGTCGGGGTCGGTGCCGAGCTCGAAAGAGACGGTGATCTGCAGGCTCCCCGCGTCGGTGGCGCTCGACTCCATGTAGATCATGTTGTCGACCCCGTTGATCTCCTGCTCCAGGGTCGCGGCCACCGATTCGGACAGGACCTGGGCGTCGGCCCCGGAATAAAAGGCGCTCACCACGATCTGCGGCGGCACCACGTCGGGGTACTGCTCGACCGGAAGGGTGCGCAGGGCGGCGATGCCGAAGATGACGATGATGATGGAGATGACCGAACTGAAGATCGGGCGGTCGATGAAGAACGAAAGCATCAGAGGCTCCCCTCTGCGTCGGCTTGTTGAGGGGTGACGGGAATCCCCGGGCGCAGTCCGACTTGCCCGTTGACCACGACACGCTCGCCGTGCTCCACCCCCTCAAGGACGATCCGGCCCCCTTCGCTCACCGGACCGAGGGAGACGCGGCGGAGCTGGGCGTGATCGTTTTCATCCACGACGTAGAGGCTCGGCCCCTGCGGACCCTGGACGATCGCCGCTTCGGGCACCAGGACGATGTCGTCAAACGATTGCAGCAGCACGCGCACCCGCGCGAACTGCCCCGGAACCAGGAGATTGTCGGGGTTGGGGAAGACGGCTCTTGCAGAGACGGTCCCCGTGCGCGGATCGACCGTGCTCGCGGTGAAGTCGACCTCGCCGCTGCGTCCATAAAGAGAGTCGTCGGGGAGGATGAGGGACGCCTCGCGGCTGTGGGAGTTGCCCTCGCCCGACATGGCCTGGTGCGCAGCGCGCTGCAGCGCGGCGTCGGCTTCCGGGATCGAAAAGCGCACATGGATCGGGTCGTTCTGGACGATGGTGGTCAGCAGGGCGCCGCGCTCCACCAGGCTCCCCTCGGACAGAACCTCAAGGCTGGTGATGCCGCTCAAGGGGGCCTCGACGCGGGTGTATCGCAGCTCGAGTTGCGCCTGCGCAGTGCGGGCCTTGGTCAGCGCCACCCGCGCCTCGGCGAGCTCCAGGGCCGATCGTGCGTTGTCGCGCTCGCGCTGACTGACGGCGTCCTGCTCGTACAGACGCGAAATGCGTCGCCATTCCCGTTCGGCCTGACTCAAATCGGCCGCCGCGCTTTGCTCCTCGGCGCGCGCCGCCTGAAGGACGGCGGCGAAAGGCTCCGGATCGATGCGAAAGAGAGCCTCTCCCTCTTCCACGTGTTGTCCCTCCTCAAAGAGACGCTCTTCCAGTATGCCCGGAACGCGGGTGCGAACCTCGACTTCCCGGGCTCCGCGGACGCGCCCGGCATAGATCTGCTCCACCTGCGCCGAGGACTTCTGCGCGGTGATGACGGTGACGGGCGGAGCCCACATCTGGCCGCCCTGCTGATCGGAGTCCGATTCGCATCCGGTCAGCAAGAGGACGACGACGGTGAAGAGGGCGGCGTGACGCCAGGGGCTCCGTGGAAAAGAGAGAGACATGTGAGACTCCGGATAAATGTTCAAAGGACCTAAGTGCGAAAGAAAAGAATCATTGCCGCAATCTGGAGAACAATGTTAACATACATCCGCGTATGTTTGTAAAGCGGTAAATTCAACCCCCTTTCATCCTGTCGAATCCATGGAGAAGCCCCAGTGAGACGAACCAAGGAAGATACCCAACAAACCCGCCGGAACATCCTGAAGGCGGCCGAGCAGGTCTTCTTCGAGCAGGGGATCGCCCGCACCACTCTGGAAGAGATCGCCCGCGCAGCCGGCGTGACCCGCGGGGCCATATACTGGCATTTTCAGAACAAGTCTGACCTGATCGATGCCGTACATGCCGAGGTAAGAATGCCGATGGAAGAAGTCTTTTTTCGCATCCTCGACGATGAAAGCGTCGATGCGCTACGCACGCTTGAGCAGCACTGCGCACAGTCTTTCGCCCGACTTCATGCCGATGAGCAAAGCCGGCGCGTCTACACCATTTTGCTCCTCAAGTGTGAGCACTCCGAGGAGATGAGCTCCCTGATCGAGCGCCTGCGCGCCTCGAAGGAGCAAATCGTCGGCAAACTTGAAGCCTTTTTCAGCCGCCTCCAGGGGGGCGGAGCGATCGTTGACACCACCGAACCGCGCCTTCTCGCCCTCGCTCTCTACGCCTTCATGCTCGGTCTGTACAGCGATTACCTGCGCTATCCAGACCTGTACCGCATGCCCGAGGACGCGCAGCGACTCGTCCGCCACTTCTTCTCTCCATTGACAGCCGCTCTCTCGAGCGATTCAGGAGCTTCAGCGTGACGGTTATCGGGTCATCTGCTCCTGTCGGTCATGAGGCCTTCCAGGACCTCCCCTTTACCGCCTGGATTGGAGCGGAGGATCTGGCGATCCTCTGCCGTTACGCCTCCCAACGCCGCGTCGGTGATGGAGAATTTCTCTGGCGCGAAGGGGAGATCAACGACGATCTCGTCTTTTTGCTGAGCGGCCGGATAAAGCTCCTCAAGGATACCGCTGTCCGAAAGCACCCCATCGTGCTCGGGCTTTTCGGTGCCGGCGCCCTGATCTCCGACGCCTCTTTTGCCGCGGGGCATGCCCGCTCGACCTCGGCCGCCGTCATGGAAAACTCCCAGGTCCTGTTGCTGTCACGGGAGAGTTTCGAGAACCTCGCCGCCGAGCACCCGTTTCTGGCGAACCGCATCCTCAGCGAAGCGCTCCTTTCGAGCACTGATCAACTCCAGCATGCACACGGCCGCCTGGCCGCGATCTTCTAGGCTTCTGCGCCAGATCAAGCCAGCGTTGAATTTTCGGCAGGGTGGGCTGTGCGGAGAGTAGTTCGGTAAGGATGAGTTGATGCCTTGATAGGGCTGCAGCCTTCCACCCTTTGCTTTCCGGCCGGATGGCAGACTCGATCGGATGTTAGGCGTCCTCTGAACTGATTTCGGCGCTCGCCCTGGCTTCCAGATCGAGCCATCCCCCTTCGTCCGACAATCCTTCCCGATTCTCCCCGACGATCTTTTTACGCATGGCTCCCTCTCAGGTTTTCACTTTCCTGAAGCGGCATTGCCGCGCGCCACCGGGGCGTCAGTGCAAAATATACTTTTTATTGATGATCCGGAAATGGTAGCCGTAAATCGCCAGCGTAACCGCCTGGCGCATCAGGCGAGGGCGCCTGAAGAGGGTCCACAGCATGACCTTCCAGAAATGCACGCGCTCACACCCCAGAATCCCGAGGCGGTAGATGGAATGGAGAAAGGCCAGCTTGTAGTGGAAGCTCAGCGGACCCTGGCCTTGCGGCGGACGGAAGTCCTGCAGGAACGCCTTGATGCGCTGATAGTAGCGCTCGGGGGAGTAGAGGTTTCGCAGGATCGATTTGTATCCCTCCTGCAGCGTCTCCAGGCGCATGATCGGAACAATGTTGGTGCAGAGGCTGACGTTGTCCCCCGTGGAATCGGCCAGGAGGCGATTCTCCTTTTCCAGGCGCTCATAGAGCCTTGTCCCGGGCAAAGCGTGAAGCAGTCCGACCATCGCGGTCACGATGGCGCTTTTCTGAATAAAGTCGATCTGCCTCTGGAAGATCTCAGGGGTGTCGCTGTCGAAGCCGACGATGAATCCGCCCAGCACCTGCAGCCCGGAGCGCTGCAGCCGCTTGACGTCCTCCACGAGATCCCGTCTCTGGTTCTGTATTTTCCCTGATTCGGCGAGACCCGCCTCGTCGGGGGTCTCGATGCCGATGAAGACCATGTCGAACCCGGCCTGAACCATCAGTTCCACCAGTTCCTCATCATCGGCCAGATTGATGGAGGCCTCGGTGTAGAAGGAAAGACCGCCCCTGCTCTTTCGCCATTCGATGAGGGCCGGGAGGAGATCGGTCTTGAGATGTTTCTTGTTGCCGATGAAGTTGTCGTCGACGAAAAAGACGCTCTCGCGCCATCCCAGCTCGTAGAGGGCATTGAGTTCGGCAAGGACCTGAGGGGTGCTCTTGGTGCGGGGGTGATGGCCGAACAGGACGGTGACGTTGCAGAATTCACATTGAAACGGACACCCTCGCGAATACTGGAGGCTCATGGCGGCATAGCGCCGCATATCGAGCAGCTCCCACGCGGGGGCGGGCGAGGTGCCGATGTCGGCGAATTCCTTCGTCGTGTACACGCGCTTTGCCCGCCCCTGCGCCAGATCGGCCAGGAAAGGGGGGAGGGTCAGCTCCCCCTCATTGAGCACGAAGTGATCGACTTCTTCGAACTGCTCGTACTCGCTGGTGAAAAGCGGGCCTCCGGCAATGACGAGGAGTCCCGCCTGACGGCACCGGGAGATGATCTGTCGGGCCGCCTCCCTTTGCACCAGCATGGCGCTGATGAAAACAGCATCGGCCCACTTCAGATCGCTGCCCGCGAGCTTGGTGACGTTCAGGTCGATCAGGCGCCTGCCCCATCCCTGCGGCAGCATGGCCGCAATCGTCAACAGGCCCAAGGGGGGCGAGGCGGCGCGTTTGTGGGCAAGCTTCAGCGCATGCTTGAAGCTCCAGAAGGTGTCCGGAAACTCCGGATAGATAAGAAGAATATTCATGGGCCGCTCCGCAAAGACACCAAAAAGATACCAAGCCCGATTCGGGATGCAATTTTGCGAAGGGTGGAACGAAGAGGACTATTGAACGAGTCCTGATTGTTTCTATACTCCTCATGGGGGCGCCGGAAATGATCACAGGCGGAGAACCATGGATGAAAGGCAGAACGTCGACCCGGTGACACGCCTCGGCCTGCGTACGCGCAGTATTGTTGACGGCGTGCGTGCCGTGACGCTTTTCACCGGCAGGTTTCTGATGGCAATGGGCGCGGGGGTTCGACGGCCGCGCCGACTGCGGCTGAAAGAAATCCTTTTTCAGCTTCAGAGGGCGGGGGCCGACGCCATGGTTCTTCTGGGCGGCCTCTCCTTTATGATGGGCTTTGTCATCGGAATTCAGGCAAAGGCGACCATGTCCCCCTTCGGAGCCGAGGCGAGGATCGCCCATGTGGTGACCATCCTCACCATTCAGGAGATCGGGCCGCTGCTCACCGCCATTGTTCTGGCGGGTCGATCGGGGATCGCCTTCGCCACAACAATGGGAACCATGAAGATCGGGGGGGAAATCGATGCATTGCAGGCAAGGGGCATCGATCCGGTGGGTGAATTCGTCGTTCCGCGGGTACTCGCCCTACTACTGGCCGGCCCCCTCCTTGCGATGATTACCACCGCCTCCTCCATTCTGGGAGGGATGGTCATCACCCTGTGGATTTTACAGCTTTCTCCTCTGGCGTATCTCATTGGGGCGGCAGACGCCATGAACACGGGTTTTCTCTTCTTCGGGCTGGCCAAGATCGTTGTCTTTTCCGGATTGATCGGGCTGATCGGCTGCTTTCAGGGGATGCGCATGCCGGATTCCGGAGCGGTGGGGAAAGGGGCGGGTTCGTCGTTCATCATCTCCCTGTTGTTCATCGCCCTGGCCGACACCCTCTTCAATTTCATCTATCACATCTACTAAGGAAGGGGGGTAGAAGATGGCAGATGACCGGATCGCCCCCTTCAGGCTCGGAATATTCGTCCTTCTCGGTCTTGGGCTGGGGGTCGTCGCTCTTGTCTTCGTGGGATTGATCGGACCTTTCGAAGCGAAGCAAACGTATGAAAGCTTCTTTGAGAGCCCGGTCGAGGGGTTGGAAAGAGGGGCGGCGGTCCGATACCTGGGGATCGACATCGGGGAAGTGAGGGCGATCGATCTTGCTCCCGGCGACCGCATGGTGAGGGTTCAGGTGGAAATCCGAAAAGATTTTCAGATTGACGACACCATGTACCTGCAGCTTTCACAGCAACTGATCGCCGGACGGACCACCCTCGATCTGCGGCGAACGCAGGACGAAACAGTGGTGACCCGGCCGGAACTTCCTTTCGATCCGCAGTACCCGGTTCTTCCCAACCGCCCCAGCGAAATGGAGCAACTCCTGGAGACGGCACGGCGCGTGGCGCAGGGGGTGGGCGATGTCGATTTTGACGCCATCGGGGATCTGATCAAAGAGTGGAGCGATGCCGGGAACCGACTTGCCGACCTTCTGGCCGATCCCGATCTGCAGCAGACCCTTGAAAACGTGCGCGAAGCCTCCGCCGGCCTGCAGGCGATTCTCCAGACCCTCGGCGGCGAGGACGCGCCCGACCAGTGGCGAACCATCCTGCGGGACCTTTCCATCACAGCCAAAGAGCTGCGCCGCGTCAGCGAGACACTGGCGGCTCAGTTGGACGAGGTGCCCTCAGGCGCCCTTGCCGACATCGCCGGGAGGATGGAGGGGATGGCGAGCGCCGGAGAAGAGGCGGTGCGCTCCTGGGACCGCCAGGTCGGCCGGTCCATCTCCCTTCTGGAGCGCACTCTTCAACAGGTCAATCTCCTGGTGGCAGAACTCGACCAGTTGGTTCGTTCATTGCGTCAGGAACCCGGGCGAATCCTTGAGCGCCGGGAGGAGCGAGATCCTTTCACGAGGTGACCCGATGGTCCGGTCCGCTTTGCTGGTTTTTCTTGTCCTGGTCGTCACCCTCTCGGCCGCAGGGTGCGGCGGGCTCCTCCCCGAACCGGGGCCTGCGGCAGTTTATTACCACCTCGACTATGAGCCGCCGCCCGTGTATTGTCTCCACTCTTTTGAGGAAGGGGTGCGAATCCGGGAATTCACGGCCGCCAGTCCCTACGAGCGCACGGAAATGACCGTTCTGAGGCCGGGAGGCGAAGTGAGCTTTTCCGGGGCCTACCAGTGGGTTGCCCCTCCCGGAAAGATGGTGGCCGAATCCCTCGGACGGGACTTGAGCGCGGGGGAGCTCTTCCCCTCGGTATCGATGGGCGCTGATCCTTCTTTTCCGCCGTTGGAACTGAGCGGGAGAATCTATGCTTTCGCCTGGGAGCAGAACGAAGGGGAGTGGCGGGCGATGTTGACGGTGGGAATTTCGCTGACGAGGACAGTCGGGGAATCTGAGATCCTCTTCAACCGAATCTATCGCTTCGGAAGCTCTCCCCACGCTGAGGGGAACGCGCCCCTGTTCGCATCGGCCATGAGCGAGCTAGTCGAGGATCTATCGGTTCAGTTTCGGCAGGATCTCTGCACATTGGCGCGAGGAGAGGTAAAAGTGTCCCCAAAGTGAAGCTCACACATCCGATTCCTCCATCACGAGACGAGGCCAGCCGAAGAAGCTGGCGGAGGCGGTATGGGCGCCGACTGACCAAGACGCTCCGGGCGCTCCAGCAATCGAACACACCGGCCGGTATCAATGGAGTTGATAGAGCCGTTTCTCCCAGCGTCCGTACTGACTCCAGCGAAGACCTATGCGCAACCAGAAAAAATCAAGGGCCGCAACCTTTAGAGTTGCAGCCCTTTTTGTCGTGTGGTGCCGAAGGGGAGACTCGAACTCCCACGGCCCTACGGCCACTAGACCCTGAACCTAGCGTGTCTACCAATTCCACCACTTCGGCTGAAGCGAAAGCCTTTATAGCAAAAGGGCTTTGGTGTTGCAACAAAAAAAAATCTTTGGGGCTTTCGTTTTACTGAATTGACTTTGGGTGCTGCGAATGCATTAATTGTACGTAAACACTACATTTTGTCGTCCATTGACTCGTGCGCTCGGGGTTGCCCATGCTGTTTCGTCAGACCCTTCTCTTTCTCTCGCGGCGCAAGGAACTCGAGGAGTTTCTGAAGCGCAATCCCATGGCGCGTCAGGCAAGCAGCCGGTACGTGGCCGGGGACACCCGTCGGGAAGCCCTGGAGGTGACGCGGCGTCTGAACGAGGAGGGCTTCCGCGTCACGCTCGATTATCTCGGGGAGGAGGTCGCCGACGAGGCGCAGAGCCGGGCGGCGACGGAAGAATATGCCGGCGCCCTCGAGGAGGCGGCTTCGCTGGGGCTGAATGCCGGCGTGTCGGTCAAACTTTCGCACCTGGGGGTGCGTATAGACAAAGACCTTGCCATTGAGAACCTGATGGCGATTGCCGCGAGGGCGGCGCGGGTCGGTCGTTTCGTGCGCGTCGACATGGAGGGATCGGACCTGACGGAGACGACTCTGGAAATCATCCGTCGCGTTCACGGCGTCCACGACAACGTCGGCGCGGTGATCCAGTCGTACCTGCGGCGCAGCAGCGCCGACATCGAAGAGCTCATCCGGGAAAAGATCCCTGTGCGCCTGGTGAAGGGGGCCTATCTCGAGCCCGAGGATGTTGCCTTCCAGGACACCGAGGAGATCGACCTCTACTTCATGCGCCTGCTGGAATCTTTGTTGCGCGACGGCTTCCGGCCGGCCATTGCCACCCACGACGAAAAGCTCATCGAATATGCGGTAGATATGGCGTTCATCTACAGCCGGGACGAGCAGGAGTACGAATTTCAGATGCTCTACGGCATCCGCCGTGACCTGCAGAAAAAACTCCTCGAGGACGGGTGCCGGGTGAGGATCTATCTTCCCTACGGGGAGGACTGGTACGGCTACTTCATGCGCCGCCTCGCCGAGCGCCCCGCCAATCTCTGGTTCCTGCTCAAGAATCTAAAAAGATAAGGACCCATCCTTCATCCTTCATCCTTTTCCTCACTCCTAACCGGCCTCACCACCACCGTGCGGTACTTCTCCACTGTCACCAGCCCCGGACGAGCCCCTTTCGGTTTGCGCACCCATTTTCCCTCGGTGACCATGACCTCAACCTTGTTGTCGTCTCGCCCTCGCGAGTGCCCGGCAGCGAGGGCGGCAGCGTAGAGGATGTCCTCTTCCGGCACCGCGCCCGGCCCCTTGCGCTTCAGAACGAGATGGCACCCCGGTATGCGGTGGGCATGAAACCACAGGTCGTCGGAGGCGGTCATCTGCCTGGAGACGAGGTCGTTGGTGCGATTGTTTTTTCCCCAGATCAGTTCGAAGCCGCCGGGGGAGCGCCTCCGTCGCAGGGCGCTGCGCACATCCTGCGTTTTGCGCCGCGGGCGCTGGGGGGAAGGCGAAAGGAGGCCCCCTTCCTCGAGTTCCTGACGCAGGGCGTCGAGATCGTCCCTGCTCTCTGCTTCATCGAGGGCATGCCCGACCTCTTCCAGCCAGGCAAGCTCCTGAGCCGTCTCCTCGAGGCGGCGCTCCGTATGTTGCGCTCCTCGCTTCTTCTTTTTGTAGCCGCGAAAGTATCGCTCGGCGTTTTCCTGGGGGGAGAGGAGCGGATCGAGAGCAATGACGACGGGGACGGGAGGATCGGCGTACCAGTTCTCCACCGTCACCTCCCTCATCCCCCGGCCGACCCTGTGAAGGTTGGCCAGGAGGAGTTCGCCGAGAATCCGCCCCTCTCCGGCGCTCTCGAGCCCCTCTCTTTCCTCGGTGATCTTTTTCTGCCGGGACAGAAGGCGTTTGCGAGTGCGGTCGACGGCCTGCCGCAACACCCCGACGGCGGTCTCGTCCTCGGGGATCATTTCGTGATAGAAATGCTCCGCCGCAGCGGACGGCGTATCGAAGGGCTGCAGATCCTCCAGCGGGAGGTGATCCAGGGGGAAGGGGACAAGCACCGGCTTTCCTCGAAGGGTGGCAACAGCCGGTCGGAAGCGGCCGCCGAGCCATCGCTGGCGAAGGATCTGAAGGGCTTCGGCAGGAGGCATCCCCTGCCCTACGACAGCGGCCAGATCCGCTGCCACCAGAGGCGACATCGGCATACAGCGTTCCAGAAGCCAATTCCGAAAGAAGTCGGGGCTGGACGCCCCGTCAGGGATCTCGGGCAGCGCAGCCGCAAGGGGGAAACGCTCCGGCGCGGAAGGCAGAACGTATATTTCTCCCGGTGTCGCCTCGCGCCCTGCAGCATCGCGGCGCAGGGCATCGACGATCCGTCCGTCGCCATTGAGCAGGAGCAGGTTTGCGCGGCTTCCCGTCAGTTCCGCGACCAGCAGATAGTCTTCGCTCTCCTTGCCCCTGCAATGCAAGTGAACGATCCGCTCCCCCGGAATTTGCCGCACTTCCACGATGCGGCTGAGGCGAGCCCTGAGAAGCTGGCAGAATCGCGGCGGCGCCTGAGGATTGATGGGTCGCTGTCCGGTAAGATAGACCCCCGCTCTGCCGGGTGCGGCGCTCAGAAGCAGGCGCAGTTCCTCCCTGCCGCTCCAGAGCCGCAGGATGACAAGCTCCGGTTCGGGTTGATGGATCTTGTCGATTCGGGCGCCGGCAATTCGTTGCGCCAGTTCGGCGACGATCGCCTCGATGAAGAAAATGTCCATAAATTTTATCCTTCTCACCGGGAGAATATCGAGTCCCTCCCCGGGAGACAAGTTCTTCTTTTCACAGGATTCTGATATGATACGCTTTCGTGCAGAAATATCGCCGCATGAATGAGAAATTCTTGACAGCGCAACGGTGTTCTGCTACCTGTCGGCAGTAAAGATTCTTTATCGTTTTTGTCCTGCATTCCGTATCGTAGAGCATCTTTTTTCTCGAAGGAGATCGCCATGTCCAATTCACAGGACCACCGCCTGGGGACCCTCGCCCTGCATGCCGGCCAGAAGCCCGATCCGGCGACCAATGCCCGCGCCGTCCCCATCTATCAGACCACCTCGTATGCCTTCAACTCCTCGGAACACGCGGCCAACCTCTTCGGCCTCAAGGAGATGGGGAATATCTATACCCGGATCATGAATCCGACCACCGATGTCCTGGAGCAGCGCCTGGCGGCCATGGACGGCGGCGTCGGCGCCCTGGCCCTCGCCTCGGGGTCTTCGGCCATCACCCTGGCGATCCTGAACCTCGCCAAGGCCGGAGACAACATCGTCTCCACCAGCTTCCTTTACGGCGGCACGTACAATCTCTTCCGCCATACCCTGCCCCGCATGGGGATCAGCGTCAAGTTCGTCGACTCGACCAATCCGGCGAACATCGCCGCGGCCATCGACGACAAGACGAAGGCCGTCTTCTCCGAATCGATCGGCAACCCAAAGAACAACGTGGACGATTTCGAGGCGATCGCCAAGGTCGCCCATGATGCCGGAGTCCCTTTCATCGTCGACAACACCGTAACGACACCGGCCCTCTTCCGTCCCATCGAGCACGGCGCCGATATCGTGTGCTACTCGCTGACGAAGTTCATCGGCGGCCACGGCACCAGCATCGGCGGCGCCGTCGTCGACGGCGGACGCTTCGACTGGTCGAGCGGGCGCTTCGCCGAGTTCACCACCCCTGACCCGAGCTATCACGGCCTGGTCTACCACGAAGCGCTGGGGAACCTCGCCTACATCCTGAAGATGCGCCTGACGCTCCTTCGCGACATGGGCCCGTGCCTTTCCCCCTTCAACAGCTTCCTCTTTCTGCAGGGACTCGAGACGCTGCATGTGCGCATGCCGCGGCACTGCGAGAACGCCCTCAAGGTGGCGCAGTTCCTGGAAAAGCACCCTCAGGTCAGTTGGGTGAACTACCCCGGGCTGGAGAGCCATCCAGATCACGCCCGGGCAAAGAAGTACCTTCCCTCCGGGCAGGGGGCGATCCTCGGATTCGGGATCAAGGGGGGAGCCACCGCCGGGGCGAAGTTCATCGACAGCGTCAAACTCGCCAGTCATCTCGCCAACATCGGCGACGCCAAGACGCTGGTGATCCATCCGGCGAGCACGACCCATTCGCAGCTCTCGGGTGAGGAGCAGCTCTCCGCCGGCGTCACCCCCGACTTCGTGCGCGTCTCCGTCGGCATCGAAGACGCCGCCGATATCATTGCCGATCTCGACCAGGCACTGCAGGCGAGCCAGAACTGAGAATCCGGAAACCGTATGACCCGAAGCGGGCGGGCCGAATCGGCTCCGCCCGCTTTTTATTGCCCGACAGGCCTCATCGTGGTAGGATATCGCTCTTGTCCCCAGCGACAGGCGCCTTGTCTGAAGCCCCGGAAGTACCGCCTTTCTCTCGTTTGTTCGCTCCGTTCACAGGTGCACGCAGAGACAAAGACAAACAAACCCAAGTCGCTTTTCCCGGCCCGGCGCCTCGCACCTTCGATTCCGAGGGACGAGGAGCCCTTTGACCATCTCGGGATCAAGCGCGTTTCATCGGAACCGCTTCAATGCAAAAAGATCGTCGCCTTAAAACCTTTGTCGAGTGCATCCTCTTTTTCCCCGCATGCTTCCTTGTCAGGCTCCTGCCGCGCAGGGCAGCCCTCATGCTCGGGCGGGGGCTCGGCAGGATCGCGGGGCGCCTCCTTCTCTCCAAGCGCCGGGTCGCCCTGGAGAACATGGGGAGGGCCTTTCCCCATCTCACCGAAACGGAAGTGCGGCGGCAGGTCGACGGCATGTTCCTTCACCTCGGCCAGAGCGCGATGGAAATGCTTCGCCTCGACCTCTTCTCCGATGACGATATCAACGAAATCTTCATTCCCACTGGACTGGAGAACCTGCGCGAAGCGTACGCGCTGAATCGAGGGGTCATTCTGCTGAGCGCGCATCTCGGATTCTGGGAAATCGGCACTTTTTTGTTTTCAAAGCTTGGACTTCCCAACGACTTCGTCACCAAGAGCATGCGAAATCCCCATATCGACGCCTATATCAACCGAATGAGGGAGTCGGCGGGAGGGAACCGCATCGACAGTAAACTTGGCGCCCGAAAAATCGTCCGCACCCTTGCCGAGAAAAAGGGCGTCGGGGTTCTGATCGATCAGCATCGCTCGCCCAATGAAGCGGTATCGGTCCCCTTTTTCAACCGCCCGGCCTTTACCACTCCGATCATCGCTCGCCTTGCCATGAAGAACCAGATCCCCGTCGTGCCGATCTTCGGCTTCAGGACTCGAGACGGTCGCTATGATGTGCAGATCCAGCCAATGCTCTTTCTCAAGGACGAACCCGAAGCTTCCGTGGAACAGAACACGGCGCTGCTGACCTCGATCATCGAGGAAGCTATCCGTCACGATCCGACCCAATGGCTATGGATTCACCGCCGCTGGCGCACCCCATGACCCACCTCCCCTTTCACATCGTTCTGGTCGAACCGGAAATCCCCCCCAACACTGGCAATATCGCGCGCCTTTGCGGCGCCACCGGATCCATCCTGCACCTTGTCGGCCCCCTCGGCTTTTCCCTGGAGGACCGCTACCTTCGCCGCGCAGGCCTCGACTACTGGGCGGCGGTCGAGGTGCGCAGGTGGAACACGCTGCAGCAACTGGAGGCAGCCTTTCCCGATGCTCGATGGTGGTACACCAGCAAGAAGGGGATAAAAACCCACGTTTCCGCCTCCTTCATGCCTGGAGACTTCATCGTCTTCGGCAAGGAGAGTGAGGGGCTCCCCGAGGAACTTCTCGCCGCTCACCCCGAGCGCACCCTGCGCATCCCGATCTTCTCCCCCCTCGTTCGAAGCCTCAATCTCTCCACCGCCGCCGGCATTGTCCTGTACGAGGCTCTGAGGCAGACGGGAAGGTTGGAGGATGAGGGATGAGGACGGAGGACGGAGGACGGAGGACGGAACGAGTCTAACAAGAAAAGGCGCCCAAAACGGCGCCTTTTCTGTCTTCTGTCTTCTGTCTTCTGTCTACTCGATTTCGCTTTCGATGCGGATGAAGCGGCTGCGATCGCTGACGATCGCCAGAGCGTCGATCTCGGCGAGAGCGGCGCCCACGTCGGCCTCCCTCGCTTCGTGGGTCATCAGGACGATCGGCACCGCTCCGCCGATCTGGCGCTCGGGCTGAATCATGGAGGAGATGCTGATGTCGTGCCGTCCGAGAATGCCGGCGATCTGCGCCAGGACGCCGGGCTGATCCAATGCGGCGAAGCGCAGATAATACTGGGTGACGATGTCGTCCATTGCCTTGATGGGAAGATCCCGGATCGCTTCGAGGCAGGTGCCGACGGCCGGAGTCCGCCCTTTGGCGCCGGATGTGATATCGCGGGCGATGGCCATCACATCGCCCATCACGGCGCTCGCGGTGGCGTCCATCCCGGCTCCGCGGCCGTAGAGCATGACCGGGCCGACGAAATCCCCCACCATACGTACGGCGTTGAACGCACCGTCGACGTCGGCGAAGGGGTAATGCAGGGGGATCATCGTCGGATGGACGCGGGCCTCGATTTCATCTCCGACTTTCTTTCCGATGGCCAGGAGCTTGATCTTGTAGCCGAACTGTTTGGCGAACTGGATGTCGAGGGCGCTGATCGAGCTGATCCCTTCGGTGTGGATCTGTTCGAATTGCACCCGCGTGCCGAAGCACAGCGAGGTGAGAATGGCGAGCTTGTGGGCGGTGTCGATCCCCTCGATGTCGAAGGTGGGATCGGCCTCCGCGTAGCCAAGAGCCTGGGCATCCTTGAGAACGGCCTCAAAGTCGTCCCCCTCGTTGGTCATGCGGGTGAGGATGTAGTTGCAGGTGCCGTTGAGAATCCCCAGGACGCTTCTGAATTCGTTGGCGCAGAGGTTCTCCTTGATGGCGGAAATGACGGGTATCCCCCCGGCCACGGAGGCTTCAAAGAAGACCTGGACCCCTTTGGCCGCAGCCGCCTTGAAGATCTCATCGCCGTGGCGGGCCAGAAGGGCCTTGTTCGCCGTCACAACGTGCTTTCCGCTCTCGATGGCTTTGAGGACGAAGGTGCGGGCAGGCTCGTATCCGCCAATCAGCTCGATCACCACATCGATGTCGGAGGCATCAAGAATATCCTGTGCACGGTCGGTCAGCACCCCAGGCTCGAGGCGTACGCCCCGATCGGTCGTGGTGTCGAGGTCCGCGACGCGCACCAGACGCAAGGCGGCGCCGAGCCTTTCCTCGAGAAGGGATGCGTTTCGTTCCAAGAGCTTGACCACGCCGGTTCCTATCGTTCCGAAACCGATCAGACCTACCTTTATTTCTTTCATTTCATTTCCTTTCACGATGGATCAAATGGATGCTGGAAAATGAATGGCGGCCTAACGCCGGAGCTGAGAACACGAATTAGCACTAGCGGCGAAATCCTACGGGGGACTCGACGGTCAACAGGCATTCAATCCCCCCCTCGACTTTCTCCAGCGCCTCTGTCACAAGAGTTCGCAGCGCCTCTTCTCCCTCCCCCGAAAGAGGACGCAGCGCCAGGCAGATCCGGGCAAAACCGGCACGGCGACAATTCGCCAGAAGCTCCACCACTCGCTGTCTGTACGTGTCGCGTTCAAGCGACGACCAGGTCCCACCACCGGCAAAAAGGATCCGATCGGCTCCGAGCTTGCCGTTGTTGGGAGCGATGAGAAGCTCTCCGGCGCGGCCGCTCATCTCCCCCCTGACGAGCAGATCGGTCAGCAGACCGTTGAGGCGCCAGTCAAGCAGGGCAGCGGGGCCGCGGAGGGGGCGTTCGTCTTCGAAGAAAAAGGCGGCAGCCACCTCCCCTTCGATACGGTCTACCGGCAAGTGCAAAAGCTGCAGGAGGCTCATCGGATCTCGGGTCGACACGATTTGGCGATCTTGTCGAGAATGCCGTTGATGAAGGGGGGGGTCTCCTTGGTCCCGTACCGCTTGCCGATCTCGATCGCTTCGTTGATCACGACGCTTGCCGGGATGTCCGGACGGTGCATCAACTCGAAGGCGGACATGCGCAGAAGAGCCAGGTCGACCCGGGCCATGCGCTCCAGAGCCCAGTTGGTCGAAAGGTCGTTGAGCGTATGATCAATCTCCTCCAGATGGTCGACGACTCCTCGGACGAGCTCTTCGGCAAACCGGCGCAGATCGGCAGGAACCGGGCCGTCGAAATCCTCGAGGGGCTCTCCCAGGATGTCGTCCCGAAAGCGGAAATTCTGCCAGAAGTCGTCGAGGATCTCATCGATCTCGACCTCCTGGTCCGGCAGACTGTAGATGACCTTCAGGGCAAGCTCTCTCCCCGTGCGCCTGCTGCCTCTCATTTGATTCCTATATTTTCTTTAGCAGATTAGACATTTCGATGACCGTGACGGCGGCCTCGAATCCCTTGTTGCCGGCCTTCGTCCCGGCCCGTTCGATCGCCTGCTCAATGGTGTCGGTGGTCAGCACGCCGAAGGCGACAGGCACGCCCGACTCCAGACTCACCGAGGCGATCCCTTTGGAGACTTCCGAGGCGACGTAATCGAAATGAGGAGTCGCGCCGCGTATGACCGCTCCGAGGCAGATGACGGCGTCGTAGCGACCCGATGCGCTCATGCGCTTGGCAGCCAGGGGGATCTCGAAAGCGCCGGGGACGCGCACGATGTCGATGTCGGCCTCGGCGGCGCCGTGCCGCACCAGGGCATCGATCGCCCCCTCCACGAGACGGTCGCAAATGAAGCTGTTGAACCGGCTGACCGCCACCCCCACCTTCATCCCTGTGGCATCGAGCTTCCCTTCAATCACATTCACATTGGCCATAACCAGACTCCGTCTTTGTGAATTCAATTCAAAATTGATGGCCTATTTCAGCGCCTTACTTGGTGTTCTTGGTGGTTAGAAAAACAAAATTGCTTTTCTAGAGGTTTTCAAGCAGATGCCCCATTTTTTCGCGCTTGGCGCGCAGGTATTTGAGATTTGTCCCGGTGACCGGCACTTCGATGGGAACGCGCTCGACGACCTCGAGGCCGTACCCCTCCAGCCCAACGATCTTTTTGGGGTTGTTGGTCATAAGGCGGATCTTGCGCACCCCGAGGTCGGTCAGAATCTGGGCGCCGATGCCGTACTCACGCAAGTCGGCCTTGAAACCGAGCATTTCGTTGGCTTCGACCGTATCGTGTCCCTCGTCCTGCAGCGCGTAGGCCTTGAGCTTGTTTATGAGCCCGATCCCCCTCCCCTCCTGCCGCATGTAGAGGACGACGCCAATCCCCTCCTTGGCGATCTGGGTCATGGCCGCATGAAGCTGATCCCCGCAGTCGCAACGCTGCGAGCCGAAGACGTCCCCCGTCAGGCATTCGGAATGAACCCGGACGAGGACCGGTTCCTCGGGATCGATCTCACCTTTGACCAGAGCCACATGATTGCAGTCATCGACGGCGTTTTCATAAACAATGGCCTTGAATTCTCCACCGAAAGGAGTCGGAAGGACGGTCTCGGCAGCCTTGTTGACGAGGAGTTCCTTGCGCATGCGATAGGCGACGAGATCGGCGATGGTGACGATCTTGAGGTCGTGCCTGCGCGCAAACTCCTGCAACTGGGGCATGCGGGCCATGGTGCCATCGTCGTTCATGATCTCGCAGATCACGCCGGCCGGCGTGAGTCCCGCCAGGCGGGCGAGATCGACCGATCCCTCGGTCTGCCCGGCACGGACCATGACCCCCCCTTTTTTCGCCCTCAGGGGAAAAACGTGCCCGGGGCGCGCCAGATCGCGGGCCGTGGTCTCTTCCGCAATGGCGACCCGGATTGTATGGGCCCGGTCCGCTGCGGAAATCCCCGTCGTCACTCCCCGTCTGGCTTCAATGGAGACGGTGAAGGCGGTGCCGAATGAGGAGGAGTTTTCCCGC
>JARFUG010000022.1:0-21191 GCA_029289095.1 Desulfuromonadales bacterium | reverse complement strand
TCTGGCTTCAATGGAGACGGTGAAGGCGGTGCCGAATGAGGAGGAGTTTTCCCGCACCATAAGGGGAAGCTCAAGGTAATCGGCACGTTCTTCGGTCAGGGAGAGGCAGATGAGCCCCCTCCCCTCTTTTGCCATAAAGTTGATCGCCTCGGGGGTCACCAGTTCGGCCGCCATGGCCAGATCTCCCTCGTTCTCCCGGTCTTCGTCGTCGACGAGGATGACCATCTTCCCCAGGCGGATGTCCTCCAGGGCAGCTTCGATCTTTGCTATCGGCATCGCTAAACTTCTCCTTGCGCGATCTGGAACTATGTCACAGAAAGCCGTTGTTGGCAAGAAACCGCAGATCGATGGTCGAGCGGGAAGAGGAAGGATTCTTCCCCAATAGCCGTTCGACATATTTTCCGATCAGATCGGTTTCGATGTTGACCCGGCCCCCCGGGCGCAGATCCTTCAGCGTCGTCACCGAGAGAGTATGGGGGATGACAGCCAGGCCGAAGGTCTCCTCGCCTACCTCATTCACTGTCAGGCTGATGCCATCGACAGCCACCGAGCCCTTCTCCACCAGATAACGGGAGAGGCCGGAAGGCACGCGGAACGTGAAGCGGACGGCGTTGCGGTCCGGACGCCGTTCGATAACGACGGCGACGCCGTCGACGTGACCGCTCACCATGTGTCCCCCGAGGCGGTCGCAGAGACGAAGCGCCCGCTCCAGGTTGACGGCGGCCCCGGGGGCGAGTTCCCCCAGGGTGGAGCGCTCGAGGCTTTCGGGGGAGACGTCTGCGCAAAAGCTTCCCCCACCGAAGGAGACGACGGTGAGGCAGATGCCGTTGACGGCGATGCTCTCACCCATCGTGATCTCTTCCATCGGGAAACGCGTGGCGACGGTGATGCGGGCGCCATCACCGCCGCGCCTCATCTGACGGACGGTGCCGACGTCTTCGATCAGGCCGGTGAACATCTTTGCCTCTTTTGAAGAATTGAATTCTTGAATCTCACCACAAAGGCTGCAGAGGGTTGGATGTCGAGAGCACAGAGTCAAGGATCATTCTCTGTGAGCTCAGGTTTGTCTCGGCGTTCTCTGTGGTAAAAGCTTCCTCGCGTCGGAGCACAGGGGGGTCAAAAATCCCCTTCAATGAGGGTGTCGTCTCCGAACCGCGTGACACGCACATCCTTGAGGCGCTTCGCCTCGGCGATCGTCGGCATCCCGGTCCCCGCTGCCAGGGAGGGGCCGTCATCGCCACCGAGAAGCAAGGGAGCGATGAAGATCTGCACCCGGTCGACGATCCCTTCCCTGAGGGCAGCGCCGTTCAGCCGAGCCCCTCCTTCGAGGAGGACGCTCTGATATCCGAGAGCCCCGAGACGCTGCATCAGCGCACACAGATCAACGCCCCCCGCTTTCGCGATGGGGAACTCCAAAACCTGCACGCCCCGCCGTCGGAGACGCTCTATCTTTTCGGCCGGGGCATGGGATGTTGTCGCAATCACAGTGGCGGCGCTGGAGTGCAGATCAAGGAGGGCGGCATCCTCGGGGATTTGAAGCCGCGCATCGACGACGATGCGGTCGGCGTCGCGCCCCCCTTCGGGCAAACGGGTCGTCAGTCGCGGATCGTCCTGGAGAACGGTGCCGATCCCCACCATGATGGCGTCGACCGTATCGCGCAGGCGGTGGACATGCGCACGGCTCGCCTCAGAGGAGATCCAGCGCGAGTCGCCGGCGCCGCTTGCGATGCGGCCGTCAAGCGTCATCGCCGACTTGAGGATGACGTACGGCGCCCCCGTCGTTATATGTTTGGCGAAAGGGGCGATGAGGCGCCGGCATTCAGTTTCGAGAACCGGCGCTTCGACAGCAACCCCGGCCGATCGCAGAATGGCGACGCCTCCACCGGAGACCTTCGGATTCGGATCGAGAACTCCGACGAAGACCCGGGCGATCCCGGCGGCGAGAACGGCTTCGGTGCAGGGCCCCGTCCTCCCGTGGTGGCAACACGGCTCGAGGGTGACGTAGAGATCTGCGCCCCGGGCCGCCTCCCCCGCTTCGCGCAGGGCGAAGACCTCTGCATGGGGCTCACCGGCACGGGGATGAAACCCCTCGCCGACGATCGCTCCGTCACGCACCACCACGGCCCCCACCGGAGGGTTCGGCCGGGTGCGCCCCTCGCCGCGCCGGGCAAGCTCAAGAGCTCGCCCCATGTAAAACTCGTGATTCAAGCCTCGATCGGTCCTCTCCAAAGACTGCTTCCCGCCTTCAACCTTCCAGCTTTTTCACCTTCAGCCTTGAACCTTGAACTTCGGGCCTTATCTTTTCCCCTCCCCCCTGGCCAGGATCCCCTTGAGCTCATCCATGAACTCGTTGATGTCCTTGAACTGGCGATAAACCGAGGCGAACCGCACGTAGGCGACTTCGTCGATATCATGAAGGGCTTCCATGACGGCGGCGCCGATGCGACGCGATTCGATCTCCTTTTCTCCGGCATCCTGGAGAGTGCGTTCGAGGCGGTCGACCATTTTCTCAATGGTCTCGATGGAGACCGGGCGCTTCTCGCAGGCGCGCTGCATCCCGGCGATGATCTTCGCGCGGTCGAAGGCTTCGCGCCTTCCGTCCTTCTTCACCACCAACGGCAGCGCCTCCTCGACCCGCTCATAGGTAGTGAAGCGACGGCTGCATTCGATGCACTCGCGCCGGCGGCGGATGTTGTTCCCCTCCTTGCCGAGCCGCGAATCGATGACCTTGGTATCTTCGAAACTGCAAAAAGGGCACCTCATCGCGATCCTCCCGGCACAACCGCTGCAACCTGCGCGAAAGGGAAAATCTCGATCTTCGATTCGGCGAGCATTTCGACCGAAAGAGCGTCGGGATATCCTTCCAGATAGATGATGCGGGAGATGCCGGCGTTGATGATCATCTTGGAGCAGATGACGCAAGGGGAATGCGTACTGTAGAGCGTGGCGCCCGCAATGTTGACCCCGTGCTTGGCGGCCTGAATGATGGCGTTCTGCTCAGCATGCAGACCGCGGCACAACTCGTGGCGCTCCCCCGAGGGCACCCGCAGCTTCTCGCGCAGACAGCCGACCTCGGCGCAGTGCGTGATCCCGGAGGGAGTGCCGTTGTATCCCGTGGCAAGAATATTTTTTTCTTTCACCAGGACCGCGCCGACCTGGCGGCGCAGACAGGTCGATCGCCGCGCCACGAGGCGGGCGATCTCCATGAAATATTCTTCCCAGCAGGGGCGCTCCATTTACTTGAGCCGATCGGGATAGAGGGGGAAACGGGCGCAGAGTTCGCGCACCTCCGTGCGGATCTGGGCCAACACCGCGTCGTCGCCGACGCTGTGGAGGGCGCGGGCGATCCAGGCGCCGACCTGCTCCATTTCCGCCTCTTTGAGCCCTCGGCTGGTGGTGGCAGGGGTGCCGATGCGCACACCGCTCGTCACGAAGGGGGAACGGGTGTCGAAGGGGACGGCGTTCTTGTTGACGGTGATTCCGGCCTTCTCCAATGTCTCCTCGGCGACCTTGCCCGTCAGCTCAGAACCGGTGAAATCGAGGAGCATGAGATGGTTGTCGGTTCCCCCGGAGACGAGATTGAACCCGTGCCCCTTCAGGGTTTCGGCCAGCACGGCTGCGTTCTTGACGATCTGGCGGGCGTAGTCCTTGAATTCGGGCTGGAGCGCTTCCTTGAAGGCGACCGCCTTTGCGGCGATAACGTGCATGAGGGGTCCGCCCTGGATTCCGGGGAAAATGTTGCTGTTGAGCTTCTTGGCCCACTCGTCGCGGCACAGGATCATCCCCCCCCTGGGGCCGCGCAGCGTCTTGTGGGTGGTCGTCGTCACGAACTCGGCATGGGGAATGGGGTTGGGATGAACGCCGGCCGCCACGAGCCCGGCGATGTGGGCCATGTCGACCATGACGACGGCGCCGACCTTGTCGGCGATGCGGCGGAAGGGCTCGAATTCGATGACGCGGGGATAGGCGCTCGCCCCGACCACGATCAGCTTGGGGCGGTGCTCCTCGGCCAGGCGCTCGACTTCCTCGTAATCGATTGTCCCGGTTTCTTTCTTCACGCCGTAGGGGACGATGTTGAAGAGCTTGCCCGAGAAGTTCACCGGCGAGCCGTGGGTGAGATGCCCGCCGTGGGCGAGGTTCATCCCGAGAACGGTGTCTCCCGGCTGGCATACGGCGAAGTAGACCGCCATGTTGGCCTGGGAGCCCGAATGGGGTTGTACGTTGGCGTGCTCGGCTCCGAAGAGTTCCCGGGCGCGGTCGATAGCGAGTTGCTCCGCCTCGTCGACGAACTCGCACCCGCCGTAATAGCGCTTGCCGGGATACCCCTCGGCATACTTGTTGGTGAGAACGGAGCCCTGGGCTTCGAGGACTTTTTCGCTGACGAAATTCTCCGAGGCGATAAACTCCAGGCTATATTCCTGGCGCTCGGTCTCACGGCGGATTGCCTGGGCGATTTCCGGATCGAATTGGGCGAGCATCTCAGACATGCATGATCTCCGCGCGCGGGCTTCTCCCGCGCTTTGTCGGTGATAGGAGTGAAAAAAGGAAAAGGCAGGCCGAAGCCTGCCCGTCCGGCCTTTCAACGGTTCAGTTCTGGCGGGAGAGTTCCTGCTCGATGCGCGCGATCTTGTCCAGGCGCGCCTGGTGCCTGCCTCCTTCGAAGGCGGCGTCGAGCCAGATCTCGACCATCCGGCACGCCTGCTCGGCGCTGCTCGTCCTCCCCCCCATGACGATGATGTTTGCGTTGTTGTGCTCTTTGGACATGCGGGCGGTGAAATCATCGCTGATGAGCGCCGCCCTCACGCCCGGGAACTTGTTGGCGACAATCGACATCCCGATCCCCGTGCCGCAGATCAGAATCCCCTTTTCAGCCTCCCCGCCGGAGACGGCACGCGCAACCTTTTCCCCGAAATCCGGATAGTCGACCGAATCGGAATTGATCGTCCCCTGATCGCGCACATCGATGCCGCGCTTGCGAAGACACTGTTTGACGGCCTCTTTGAGTTCGAGGCCGCCGTGATCGCTGGCAATGATGAACATCACTCAGATCTTTCTGAAGAGCAGAGTGGCGTTCGTCCCACCGAAACCAAAGGAGTTGCTCAACGCGACGTTGACCTTCGCCTGGCGCGCCTCGTTCGGAACGTAGTCGAGGTCGCACTCGGCATCGGGCTCGTCGTAGTTGATGGTGGGGGGGACGGCTCCGCGATCCATCGCCATGACGGTGTAGACCGCCTCGACCCCGCCGGCCGCGCCCAGACAGTGCCCGGTCATGCTCTTGGTGGAGCTCACCATCACCTTATGCGCACGCTCTCCGAGGGCGGTCTTGATGGCCATCGTCTCGTAGAGATCGTTGAAGGGGGTGGAGGTCCCGTGGGCATTGACGTAGTCGACCTCGTCGGCATTGACCCCACCGGTCGCCAGCGCCATCTTGATGCAGCGAGCGGCGCCCTCGCCTCCCGGGGCGGGAGCGGTGAGATGGTAGGCGTCCCCGGTCAGGCCGTAGCCGCAGATCTCGGCGTAGATTTTGGCCCCGCGGGCCTTGGCGGCCTCGTATTCCTCGAGAATGAGGATCCCTGCCCCTTCAGCCATGACGAAACCGTCTCTTCCCTTGTCGAAGGGACGCGAAGCGGCGGTGGGATCGTCGTTGCGGGTGGAGAGCGCCTTCATGACGTTGAAGCCGCCGATCCCCAGGGGGGTGATGGTCGACTCGGAGCCCCCGGCGATCATCGCATCGGCGTCCCCGCGCTGGATCATCCGGAAAGCGTCTCCTATGGAGTGCGTTCCGGTCGCGCAGGCGGACACTGAAGAAACGTTCGGCCCCTTGGCTCCGAAGCGCATTGAGATGTGACCCGGCGCAAGATTGATGATGAGCATCGGGATGAAGAAGGGAGAAAGCTTCTTGTACCCCCCCTCGAGATACGCCTGGTGGTATTTCTCGATGGCGGGCAGGCCGCCCAGACCGGCGCCTACGAGCACACCGACGCGCTCGGCGTTGTCCTCGTTCACAACGAGGCCCGAGTCCTGCATGGCGATTTCCGCCGCGCCGATGGCGTACTGGATGAAGAGATCCATCTTCTTGATCTCTTTTTTGTCGATGAACTCCTCGGCGACGAAATCGGGGACTTCTCCGGCAATCTGACTCGGGAGATCGGAAGCATCGAACCGCGTGATGCGGGCGATTCCCGATCTGCCCTCCATGAGGGCCGTCCAGTTCTTTTCATTACCGGTTCCCAGGGCGGAAACGACCCCGACGCCCGTCACGACAACTCTGCGCATGATATTCCGGATCCTCCGTAAGAAACGATTGCCCGATCAGAAGCCGATTATACGATGATCCGGCCCTGAGCGGGAAGGGGGAAAGGATGCAGAGAGGGGAGGGAAGACGTTTCCCCTCCCCTTCGATCCTTTTCAGGAGTGCTCGCTGATGTAGTCGACGGCATCCTGGACGGTCTGAATCTTCTCGGCGTCCTCGTCGGAGATTTCGATATCGAACTCCTCCTCAAGAGCCATGACGAGTTCCACCGTATCGAGGGAGTCGGCTCCCAAGTCTTCCATGAAAGACGCTTCGCCGGTGACCTGATCCTCATCCACGCCAAGCTGTTCCGCCACAATCTGTTTCACTCTTTCTGCAATCGAAGCCATCTGCTTCACCTCCTTTGGGTTTTCGGCCGATTCTTGAATCGACTTGGTTATTGCGGGAATATTACATGTACATGCCGCCGTTGACACCGAGAATCTGGCCGGTAATGTATCCGGTCTGCTCGGCGGCAAGAAATGCGACGGCGGCGGCGACGTCTTCGGCCGTTCCGAAGCGCTCCATGGGGATTTGCCCCAACAGTTCCTCTTTGACCTTCTCCGGCAGACTGTCGGTCATTTCGGTGACGATGAAGCCTGGAGCGACGGCGTTGACGGTGACGTTGCGCCGTGCCAGCTCCCTGGCGTTAGATTTGGTCAGTCCGAAGAGCCCGGCCTTGCTGGCGCAGTAGTTGGCCTGCCCCGCGTTGCCCATCTGCCCCACCACCGAAGAGATGTTGATGATCCGGCCGTAGCGCTGCTTGCTCATAATCTTGGCGGCGGCTCGGGTGCAGAGAAACGCGCCCTTGAGGTTGACGTCGAGGACGGCGTCCCAGTCCTCCTCCTTCATCCGCAGCAGCAGCCCGTCCCGATTGATCCCGGCGTTGTTGACCAGGATGTCGATCCGGCCGAAAGCCGCTGTCGCCTCGGAGAATACGCGTTCCACATCGTCGGCCTGCGAAACGTCCGCCACGATGGCCAGCGCCTCGGTCCCCTGGGCCTTCAGTTCCTCCACCAGGGACTCCGTTCCTTCCCGATTGCGTCCGACGGCGACGATTCTGGCGCCGGCGGCGGCCAAAGCCAGAACGACGGCGCGACCGATCCCTCGCGAAACGCCGGTAACCAGGGCAACCTTATCTTTGGGCATAATTCTCCTCTTTGTCAACGAAATGGAGCAAAAAGAGTCTGGATCACGCGCCGGTCAGCGCCCTGACGCCGGAGGCGTCTTCGACGTTCTGCACGACAGCGCCCTTGGCGATGCGCTTGATAAGGCCCGCCAGGACTTTCCCGGGGCCGATTTCAATGAAACGCTCGACTCCCATGCGGGTCATCGTTTCCACCGAGGCGTCCCAGCGAACCGGGGCGCTGACCTGCGTCACGAGCAGTTCCTTTACGCGCGACGAATCGGCGTTGGGCTGCGCCTCCACGTTGGTCACCACGGGGATGCGCAGAGGGTTGACGGAAACGGACCCGAGGACGGCGCCGAGACGTTCACCGGCGGGCTTCATCAGTTCACAGTGGAAGGGGGCGCTCACCGGCAGCAGCAATGCACGCTTTGCCCCCTGCTCTTTCGCCAGGGCGATGGCCCGCTCGACGGCGGTGGCATGTCCGGCGATGACGACCTGGCCGGGGCTGTTGAAGTTTGCCGCGGAAACGACCTCGCCCTGGGCGGCCTCACGGCACAGCGCATCGAGAGCCTCTCCGTCAATCCCCATCACAGCGGCCATGGCGCCCTGCCCGACGGGGACGGCTTCCTGCATGAAAATCCCACGCTGGCGAACGGTGCGAACGGCGTCGGCGAAGCTCAGCGCTCCGGCGCAGACGAGTGCCGAATATTCGCCGAGGGAGTGTCCCGCTGCGCAGGAGGGGACAAGTCCCGTTTCAGCCTGCAGCGCTTTTAAAGCCGCCACGCTCACCGTCAGGATCGACGGCTGGGTGTTGGCGGTCAGCTTGAGGTCCTCTTCGGGGCCCTCAAAGCACAGCCGCGCCAGATCGAATCCGAGAGCGTCGTTGGCCTCTTCGAAAACTTCCCGCGCGGCCGGAAAATTCTCGGCAAGGTCGCGACCCATGCCGGCGTACTGAGCCCCCTGCCCGGGGAAAACAAAAGCGTTCATCGCAAATACTCCTGTCTGAATCCGAACGGAGGCGTCTACCAGCGGATCAATGCCGAACCCCATGTAAATCCTCCGCCGAAGGCATCGAGGAGAACCATATCACCTTTTTTGATGCGCCCGGCGCGGTTGGCTTCATCCAGAGCGATGGGGATCGAGGCGCCGGACGTGTTGCCGTAACGGTCGACGTTGATGTAGACCTGATCGTCGGTGAGCCCCAGGCGCTTGGCGGTCGCATCGAGAATGCGCCGGTTGGCCTGGTGGGGGATGAAAAGGTCGACGTCGGTCGAAGTGAGTCCGTTGGCCTCCAGCGCCTCGATCGCGACGTCCGAAAGGGAGCGCACGGCAATCTTGAAGACTTCGTTCCCCTGCATCCTCAGAAAGGGCAGGCGCGCCTTCAACCCGTCGTCCGAGGCGGGGTTGCGCGAGCCGAACCCCGGCTGGTAGAGCAACTCCCAGCACGATCCATCGCTGTGCAGGTGGGTAGAGAGAATGCCGCGGTCCTCTTCGGTCGCCTCCAGGACCACGGCGCCGGCGCCGTCGCCGAACAGGACGCAGGTATTGCGGTCCTGCCAGTCGACGACACGGGTGAGAATCTCGGCGCCGATCACCAGGGCTTTACTGGAACGGCCGGACTCGATGCGCGAAACGGCCGCATCGATGGCGTAGACGAAGCCGCTGCAGGCGGCCGAAACGTCATAGGCGATCGCCTTGGAGGCGCCCAGCTTATCCTGAACGAGGCATGCGGTGGCCGGCCAGGGGAAATCTCCTGTGATAGTTCCCACCACGATGAAGTCGATCTCTTCGGCCTCGACGTTTGCCATCTCCAGAGCCCTGCGGGCGGCGTGTGCAGCCAGGTCCGATGTATATTCGCCGTCTGCGGCCACGCGACGCTCGCGGATGCCGGTGCGGGTGACGATCCATTCGTCGGAGGTGTCGAGAAATTTTTCCAGGTCGAAATTGGTCAGCACCTTCTCTGGAACATAGGAGCCGGTTCCGGTAATGCACGCCTTCTTCATGCCGCTCTCCTCATTGAGACAATTCCCCGATCCGCGCAGCCGCATCGGCCTCCGCCGTCGCCGGAGGGTCCTGTCCGGTGAGACGGATCTGGGAAATCAGCATATCGTTGACTTTCTTCGCTACGGAATCGTGAGCCATGCGAATGGCGTTCATGATGGCCCTGGGGCTGGATCCGCCATGACAGATCATCCCGGTCCCTTCGATTCCGAGCAGCGGAGCGCCGCCGTATTCGGCGTAATCGACCTTCTTCTTGAAGGCGCGGAACGCGGGCCGGGCCAGAAGATAACCGATTTTGGAGAAGAAACGCTCCCCGAACGCCTGTCGCAGCATGGTAGCCAGAGCGTCTGCAAGCCCCTCGGAGACCTTCAGCACGACATTGCCGACGAATCCGTCGCACACGACGACATCGACGGAACCGTCGAAGAGATCGCGCCCCTCGACATAACCGACATAGTTGAAAGGGGCGTCCCTGAGCAGTTGATGGGCATCGCGGGTCAGGTCGTTCCCCTTGCTCACCTCCTCGCCGTTGGAGAGGAGGCCGACCTTCGGACTTTTCTTGCCGAGAATCGCCCGGGAGTAGACGTCGCCCATGAGAGCGAACTGCGCCAGATGGTGCGGCTTGCAGTCGACGTTTCCGCCGACATCCAGGACCAGCGTCTGATTGCGCAGATTGGGCATGATGGTGGCGATGGCGGGGCGATCGATCCCCCGGATCCGCTTCAGGACGAACATCCCGGCAGCCATGGTGGCTCCGGAATTTCCCGCGCTGACGACGGCGTCCGCCTTCCCCTCCTTGACGAGGTTGAAAGCGACCCGGATGGAGGAATCCTTCTTCTTTCTGACGGCATCTGAAGCCGAGTCATGCATACCCACGACTTCACCGGCGTGATGGACGGTGATATCGAGCCCCTGGGTCGAATGCTTTGCCAGCTCCTCTTCGACCTTCTCGGCCCGCCCCACCAATATGATGGAAACTCCCCACTGCCGGGCGGCAGCGACGGCGCCTTCCACCTCTGCGGAAGGCGCGTTATCTCCGCCCATGGCGTCGACAGCGACGATGATGCGTCCCTTCAAGCCGGAAATCCTTCTTAATCTTCTGCCGTGATGACGTCTTTGCCTTTGTACGTGCCGCAACTGGCGCAGACCCGATGGGGCTGCTTGGGCTCCTTGCACTGGGGACAGACGGAGATTCCGGGTGCACTCAGAGCGTCGTGTGCACGCCGCATGTCGCGTCTCGATTTGGATGTCTTTTTCTTGGGTACGGCCATGGCGAATTTTTCTCCTTTTGAACCGGCGGTTCGGAAACGGCCGGAATTTTACTTCTTCTTCTCATCCACCCTGAAATCCTTCAGAGCGGCAAATTTGCTGTTCATTACGGGGCGAACGCAGCCACAATCGCTTTCATTGCGGTCGGCGCCGCACTGCGGGCAGAGCCCCTTGCACGCCTCACGGCAGAGGGGACGGATCGGCTGGGAGATGACGACCTGCTCGGCGACGGCCTCACGAAGATCGATCTCGTCCCCCTGAAAGGGGATCATCCCCATTTCGTCGGCGGAAAGCTGAACCTCTTCGCCCGACTCATCGAACACCTGCGGCAACTCACGCACGAAGGTGACCGCGAAAGAGCTCGCCATCGACGCGTCGAACTCGGCCAGACACGCACCGCAGACAAACCGCATGGTCGTCTCGATCCCCCCTTCCACTTCGACCACCTCCCGCACACGGAAAATCTTGAGCCGGACATGGATGGGAGCGGCGAAAGCCAGATCCCCTGACGCAATCATTTCCGCCAATGCGGGGAATTCTTCGGCCGACTCTGTGACGTCGAGAACGGTTCCGCCTTCCTTGATATCGTCGATTCGGATCAGCATGAATCACCCCTTGGCGCTTTGAAAACGGGTAGTATAAGGACTACCCTATTGTTGTCAAGATAAAAGGGGAGAGACGCTCCGACATCGACGGAAGTTTCCTCTATTAGCCTATTCGCAGAGAATTTGCAAGCCATTAATTCCTGAGATCGGCTTGCTTTTTCCCGGTGCATGAAGTAGAAAAAATCAAGCTTTTTCCTCCAGCCCGAGCAGATCCGCATGCCCGAATCAAATGCACTCGCCTCCCTTCGCCGACTCCTGGAAATCATGGCCGTTCTGCGCTCGCCCGGAGGGTGTCCGTGGGACGCCGAACAGACGACCCAGACCCTCAGACCCTACCTTCTCGAAGAGGCTTACGAGGTTCTTGAAGCGATCGACGGCGGGGATCCCGCTGCGATCTGCGATGAACTCGGCGATCTCCTGCTTCAGATCGTCTTCCACGCGCGCATCTTCGAAGAGCGCGGCGAGTTCGATTTCGCGGATGTCGCTGCAGCAATCGCCGACAAACTCGTGCGCCGCCATCCGCACGTTTTCGGTGAGAGCACAACCCGCGACCTGCACGAACTCAGCGCCCAGTGGGAGCGCATCAAGGCTGAAGAAAAGACGGAACCCGCCTCTGCCCGCATGGCCCTCGACGGAATCCCCTCCGCCCTGCCCGCCCTCGTCCGCGCTCGCAAGATGACGGAAAAAGCCGTTCGCGCAGGGCTCATGCGCAACGAACCGGCAACGTCCCTCGGCCGCATCCGCACCCTGCTAGACTCTCTCGAGGTCGCCGTCCGGGGAGACGCCCCCGCCGCCCCCGAGTCCCACCTTGGGAATATTCTTTTCGAATTGACCGATCTCGGGCGCCACCTGAATATTGATGCCGAAGAAGCCCTCCGGAGGGCAAACTCCGAGTTTTACAAGCGCATGAGCCGTGCCGCCGAAGAAGGGAAAAAATGAAGGAAATGAGAAGCAAATCCGAACCGGCGAGGTCGTCAAATATGAGAGAAATCCAAAAACCACCGCTCTTTCAAGGGTCTTTCCTTCTTTTCCACAAATTCTGTGGAAAAGCTGTTGAAAAGGCTGTGAACAACCCTGTCGGAGAGGCCCTGATCCGAGGGTCTAACAAGATGCCTATTTTTTATTCACAATAAAAATACACCTATATTCGGGCAATTACAATGAATTCTACTGTGATTACTAAATTTTAATGTGTTTCTAACCCGCCAGATGAGAACTTTTTCAATTGACAGGGAAAAATGTTTATAAGACTGCTGTTTATCTTCACGCTGATACCCATTCTCGAGCTCTATGTCCTCTTCAGGGTCCATGACCTGATCGGCCTGGGAGCGACTGTCGCCATGATTTTCCTTACCGGCGCCGCCGGCGCCTACCTTGCCCGCACGCAGGGGCTCGAGATTTTGGCGCGCATCCGCGGCGAACTCGCGGCGGGGCGCCCTCCAGGCGAAGAACTCCTCGACGGAGCCCTCGTTCTGACCGGCGGAATCGTGCTCCTCACCCCGGGCTTCTGCACCGACGTGCTCGGCTTTATTCTTCTGGTTCCATTTACCCGGCGTCACCTGAAACGCATCGTCGGCCGCTACTTTCAGCGCCTGGCCAAGAGCGGGCGGATCGTCATCAGAAGGTATTGAGGGGCGGGAGACGGAGGACAGAGGACGGAAGACGGAAGAGGATACTCCTCACTCCTCACTCCTCACTCTCACGGCAGGTAGAACGCAAGAGTGACGGGGCGGAATTTTTCGGTGTCGCGGGTGAAAGTGAAGGGCTCGCGGGCCTCCTGCGTCGAAGCCAGCAGGATGGGGAACTCGCCAGTGGAGAAGATGTCGGCGGGGCCGACGGCCTCTATCGAGGAGAGGGTGCGCCCGTAGAGATGAGGCAGTGCGTGCTGGTGGTGAGCGGGTGCGTAGAGAGGGGCGGGATCCGAAGGGTCGAAAGTCGCGATCCCGCGGCCGAGAAAGACGATGCCGAAAACGAGAGGCACCCCCACGAACGCCAGGAAATGCAGGGCGACCCCCGACCGGTGCCCCCATACCCGCTTGAGCGAAGGGAGGTCTCCGACATCACGATCCGAGAGATGCTGGATCAGCGAGGCGATCATGACGTAGAGGGCGAATAAGCCCATCGCAAAATACGGTTCCATTCCCATCATCCTCATCGGCGCGGGGGGGAGTCGGCTCCCTTCATCTGAATCGTACTATATTGCAGAAACATCGTTTTGGCAAGTCTGAATCCGGCAAAACAAGCAAAACGCCGCTCCTTGCGGTGCGGCGTTTTGCTTGTACGAAGTCGGCGCGAACGGGGATTTGTCCGCTATTATGGAGCTGAAACGGGCGTTTCACCCTTCCGGGAGAAAATGCTTTTCGTATAAGTCCTCCAGCTCCTGCAGATGGCGGCTCTCGTCATTGAAAATCTTCTCGAACAGCACGGCCATCGGAGCGCCGGCACACCCTTCGTTCATCTTTCGGTAGAACTCGAGCGACTCTCTTTCCAGATGAATGGCGAAAGCCAGCGCCTCGCGTGCATCGGCGTCAGGGCCGATCTCCTTTTTCTTCAGCACATAATCGAGGTTCATGGTCGGAACGGGCCGGTCGAGGGTATGGCCCTTGATTTCGCCCTCGATCAGCGCGCGCTCGAGCTGGTGCTTGTGCTCCAGTTCATCGAGAGCGGCATCCTTGAGAATCTGCCTTGCAGCCCGATCCTTTACCATCCGCAGTGCGCGGAAGTAGTTGCGGAATCCTTCGCTCTCCATCTGCACCGCCATCTCGATGGCCGCTTCGAAGGTATAACAGACCTGTTCTTCTCCACCCATATCTCTGCCTCCTTGGTAGATCACACCTTAGTAGATCACAATATAGCCGTGTTTCTCGGCAATGCGGGAAATTTCGAGAACATCGTCGATATGGTATGCGGTTCCATCCAGAACGAAGGTGAAACCTCCCTCCGGCTCTTCTTTGGCCATTCCGATGAGGTATTCGAAAGTCGCCGTCTTCACCGTTTCCATTGTCGTACTCCTGATCCGTTATCTATTAACATATTGGGAAAACAAGCTCAACATCATTAGTCCCGCGGTGCGGCACGGCGGCTTGCCCGGAGGGGAGTTGCCTTTTACAGCCATTTCATGATAAATCATTTCTCCGATCCGGCAATCACGAAACGAGATATCTATGAAGATCGACCGTTCCATCCTGTTTTTCATCATTCCGCTGGCCGTTATGTGTTTTCTGGCCGAGGGGCGTGATTTCGAAACACCCCCCAGGACGACCCCCTACCTCGCGCCGGCCGCGAAGGCGATTTCTCCTTCATCCCATCAAGAGCTCTACACCCTCTTCGATGCGGAGAACTACACCTGGCAGACGCTGGAAGAAGGGGTTCCCCCCATTGCCCTGGAGAGCCTTCCGGACGATCTGGCCCGGATCCGCCAGACGGACGAACGCAAGCAGCTCTTTTTCCTCTCCCTGCTTCCGCTGGTGCTCATGGCCAATGAGGAGATCGCTCAGCAGCGTCAGGAGTTGATCTGGGCGGCGGAGGCTTTCGACGCAGGCGTCTCCCTCGGCGCCCTCCAGGAAGAGAGAATCGAAGCGCTGGCCGCAGAATACCACGTGACAGGCGATCCGTTGCGGGAGCTCCACGTGCGCGAGGAGCTTCTCTCACGCATCGACATCCTGCCACCTTCCATGGTTTTGGCGCAGGCGGCCAACGAGACGGGATACGGCACGTCGCGCTTCGCCCTGATGGGAAACAATCTCTTCGGTGAGTGGACATTCACCCCCGGCGCCGGGATCGTCCCCCATAACCGCCCGCGGGGGGCGCGTCACGAGGTGCGGCGCTTTCCCACCCTGTACGACTCGGTTCGCTCCTACATGAAAAACATCAACACCCACAGAGCCTACGCCGCACTTCGCGAACAGCGGGCCAAAACGCGCGCAGAGGGGCTTCCTCTGAGCGGGCGGGAGTTGGCTCACGGGCTTACGAACTATTCAGTCCGCCGTGAAGCGTACGTGCGTGAGATCCGCAGCATCATCGGGCGCGACCGCCTCTCCCTTCTCACCTCGGCCACCCTGCGCCGGGACGATCCCCCCTTCCAGACGCGAGAAGGCCACGGCCTTCTCTCCACCCCCCTCAGCGCCTCGCGCGCCATCCGGGTCGCCAGGACGGAAAGTCACTAACCAGGCACCAGTCACCGCCCCTCTCAACTCTCCTTGACTTTGCTCCTGAGATACTTTCGGATGGAGTTGCGCGCCCTGGGAGTCACCGCCCATTCCAGCCATTTGGGGAGGACCTGCGGGGTCGGACTGCACTCGATCTGCACCTGATCGCCGTCCATCAGGCGCGACTTGAGAAGCCGGGTCTGACCGTTGATGCGGGCGCGAAGGGCGCACAGCCCGAGATCTTCGTGAATGTCGAAGGCGAAATCGAGAACGCAGCTCCCCTCCGGGAGGGTGCGGGTCTCTCCCCTGGGGGTGTAGACCTGGATGGAGGCCGAAGCGAGGCGCAGGCTCTCGCTGTCGAAGGCCGACTCCCCTTCGAGCAGGGACGTCATGAGTTCCTGGAAATTGGTCTTGCGGAATTCGAAGCCGGGGGCGAGAACGCCCGATTCGTTGAAACGCGCCAGCTTCCGGGTGGCGATCTGAACGCGCATGCGGCGTTCTCCGGCCTGAACCGTCGTCTTGAGGGCCTGGTAGCCGAACTGCGAAGGGACGTTGAGATGATCCCGCAGTTTTCCGGGGATGGGGGGGTAGAGGCTATGCAGCAGCCCGAGAGCCAGGTAGGCGTCCATGGTTCGATCGACCTGGATCTCCAATGTGTAGACGGTGGAAAAGCCGCGCTTCATCACCTGAGCCGCGGCAATGGAAAAAGGGCGCCAGCGGTCTTTGAGAACAAAAGGGATCTTCTGCTGTTCGAAAACCTTCTGGATCTCGCTGCGGATGCGACGAAGAGCGGGTTCGACTTCTTCGGAGACGGACTTCACCAACTGGCGGTAACGCTCTGCGCGGCGGGGATAGAGGATGTTGAGTGAAAGGGCGTCAAGCTCCGAGGCGACGACCCCCATCCCGAGATGAAGCGCCAGGGGAACGTAGATGGTGCGGGTTTCCTCGGCGATGAGCGACTGTTTCTTCGGATTGAGGGCACTGATCGTCTGGAGGTTGTCCATCCGGTCCCAGAACTTGAGGCAGAGGACGCGCACGTCCTGGATCGCGGCCAGAAGCTGCTTGCGATAGGTTTCGGCCTTGAGCGCCTCGCGGCTGAGGTGAGTGTCGGCCGCCTTTGTCAATCCGTTCACCAGCAGGGCCACATCGATCCCGAATTCCGCCTCCACCTCCTGCAGCGTCGTCGCGCTGTCCTCCACCACATCGTGCAGAACGGCGGCGATAACTGACGAAAAATCCATCCAGTGCCGCGCGGCAAGGTGCGCCGCTCTCAACGGGTGAAAGAAATAAGGCTCTCCGGATTTGCGAACCTGCCCGGCATGCGCCGTGCGCGCGATGTGGACGGCTTTTTGAAAATCATGGATCTGGCGATCGAGTTCGTCCTCGCTGAGCCCCCCTCCGTAATGGGTCACCAGCAGTTCCATGATCTCGTTGATCAGCCTCGTTTCCAGCCGATCGTCATAGGTGGTCATCGGAAGCGTTTCCTGCAGCATGTCTTTCGCCAGAACCTCCCATCGATTTTCCCCCGGAATGGTTATAATAGAGACAACGCTCTGCTCAGACAACGATTTTGTGGTTGCACCAAAACGGGTCGATGATCCCGATCGGAGGTAATGATGAGCGAGGAAAGGACGGAGAAGATCAGAAGCGAACTCATGCACAGGCGCGAGCACTTGCTGATCGACCTGCGCCAGAAAAATGCCGAGGCCGCATCGCTCCTCGACGCAGGGGTCCCTGACCCGGGGGACATGAGTCTGATCGACTATCTGACCGACTTCCTGCATCTGCTCGGCGACAGTCGCCGGGAAGAAATCGTGAAGATCGACGAGGCGCTGCTGCGTCTCAAGGAGGGGAAATACGGAATCTGCCAGCGATGCGAGGAGCCGATCCCCCTCGAGCGCCTTGAAGTCCAGCCTTATGCCCCCTTCTGCGTCGGGTGCCAGGAAGCGATCGAGCGGGAAGAGTCCCTGCGCTCGGGCAGGCCCCAGGAAGGCAAGCTATAAGCTGTAAGCGACAAGCTGCAAGAGGAAGCCATACGGCTTCTCTCAGCCTGGCGGCCAGCCGAGGTCCCGCCCCCCCAGCAGGTGAAAGTGGATGTGCCACACCGACTGCCCCGCCCCCTCGTTGCAGTTGTTCACCACGCGGAACCCGTCCTCGGAGAATTCCAGATCGTGCGCAATCTTTCCGGCGATCTGGAAGATGTGTCCGACCAGTTCGTTGTCGGACGTCGTCAGGTCGAGGGTCGTGCGGATGTGTTTTCGGGGAAAGATGAGATAGTGGTGCGGCGCCTGGGGATTGATGTCCTCCAGCGCGACGACGAAATCGTCCTCATAGACGATCCTGGCCGGAATCTCGCCGGCGACGATCTTACAAAAGACACAACTGTTCGACATCTTCGCTCCTTTCCTGAGTCTTGCTCGGCAATTTGCCCGGCGAAAGCGCGCGCGCCTCTTCCAGGGAAACGATAGTCCAGCGATCCCGCGCCGCCCTTCGGGCCAGGCGCTCATCGTGGGTGAAAAGCAGCACCTGGTGCTGGGCGCTCAGCACTTCGAGCCCCTTGAGGGTCTCCTCCAGGCGCTGGCGGTCGAGATTGACGAGCGGATCGTCGAGCAGCAGCGGCAGATGGCGCCCCCGCGACAGATGCCGGGTCAGGGCGAGGCGCACGGCGAGATAAATGCCGTCCACCGTCCCCCGACTGAAATGGTCCGCCGGGATCCAGCTCCCCCCCTTGCCTCTCAAGTATAGAGAAAAATCTTCCGATAGGCGAACCTCGCCGTATCTGCCGCGGGTCGTCACCTTCAGATAGGCGCCGATCTCGGCGGCGAAGCGCTCCATGTAGGTCTTGCGAAACTCGTCCACCGCCCCGCCGAGGAGCTCATAGGCCGTGCAGAGCGCCTGGCGACGACGCTCAAGGATCGTCTCGCGCTCCTTCAGGCGCTCCCCTTCCTCTTCCAGGTGCTTCAGATCGAGAAGCTCCGCTCCGAGCACCGCTTCCTTGCGGCAGAGCTCGAGCAATTCCTTTTCCCGCTCCTTGAGACTCTCTCCGAGAGCGGCAAGCTTCTGCTCGGCTTCAGGAAGCTCTTCCAGCGGAAGGAGGTTGGGACGCAGCGGTTTTTCCTGTTCCATGCGCTCGTCGAGGACGGCAAGTTCCCGGGTGAGCTGCTCCTTCTCACTGGAGAGCTCGATGGAGGGTTCGAGCACCGCCAGAGCGCTCTTGACCTCACGCAGTCTCTCCAACAGTTCGCGATGGCGGACGAGGTTCTTCTGCATCCGGACCATCTCCACGGACGAAGGCGACAGGCCGACCCTCTCGAATCGCTCATCCAGAAGCGCGAGCCTCTGCTGCGCCTCTTCGCGCTGCGACTCCAGCGCCTGGAGCTTTTCCTGCAGCCGGTTGCGCTCGGCGCGCTCGCGCATCAGGCGCCGCAGATAGATCCCACCGAGGGCGGCGCTCACGAGGCCGACAAGCGCCGTCGCCGCCATTCCCCATTCAGTGAAGATCGAGACGAGAACGGCGACGCTCCAGAGTGTGGCGAGCAAGGCTGCCGGAGCGCGCCAGGGCGGATTGGGGTGGGAGAGTATTTGCTTGCGAAGGTCGGCCGAGCGTCTCTGCAGTTCGATCATCTCGGTGCGCACATCGTCGGCCTCGGCAAGGATGTAGGGGAGCTCTTCGGGAATCTGAAGAGGGAGTCCCGTCCTGGAGATCTCCTTTTCCAGTTGCTCTCGCTCCTTTTCGAGGGCCTGCACTTTGTCCGACTGGCGGTTGACCCGGGAGAAATCGCGGATCAGCACCTGCTCCTTCTCTTCGAGTTGCCACTGCCGGCGCACCCAGGCGAGATAGCGCTCTCCCTTGGCGAATTCGTCCCGGTCGACGGCAATCGACTTCTCGAGCCCGGCGATGCGACTGCGCACCTCCTCGAGTTCGCTCACCGAGGTGCGCACGGCGTACCATCGTTCCTCGATGGCGGTGAGGCGCCTGCGCACCTCATCGAGTTCACGCTCGCGCGTCTTGTCCTTTCCCCAGGGGTTCTGACGCGTGATGGTGAAATAATCGTCGTGGAGAGAGCCAAGGACCTTGTCATAGTCGACCTCGGCGAACCCCGACAGGAGGGTCTTGATCCGGGTCGCCAGACTGCTCCCGGCGACCTCCAGACTCCCCTGCCCGAAAAAGAGGGAAGCGCGGAAGATGTCCTCGTCGGCAAGACCGAAAAGGCGGCGCAACTCCTCCATGTACTCGGCGCGCTCCGAGGAGCGCCCCTGGGGCGCCACCTTCCCTTCGAAGCGGTAGAGGGTCTGATAGAGGTCGTCACGCTCCACCAGGGTCGTGCGGTCGGTCAGGATGTCGCGCTCAATGCGCACCGTTCCCCCGCCCCCGTCCAGTACGAGGGCCGCTTCGCAGCTTCCCTGGCGCCCCCACGGCCGGAACCGCTCCTTGTCGCGTGCGCCGAAAAGGACGGCGGGGATCGCTTCCATAATCGTCGACTTGCCTGCCTCGTTGAGGCCGTAAACGAGGTTCAACCCTCGCCGAAATTCGAAGGAGGCCTCGCCGAAGCGCCCGAAGTGCTTCAGTTCCACCGAGCGCAGAATCATCGCTCCCCTCCTCCAAAAGCGTGAAAACGCACCAGCACCTCGCGAAAGGCCTCCTCCAGAACGTCGCGCCTCTCCGGGGGGGCCTCGGCCATGAGGGCGCGCGCCTTGCGGACGAAGAGGCCGCGCACCGTCTCCTCGTCTTCGATGCGCCGGGCGAAATCACTGTCGAAAAGCCGGGTGCGATCGTCGAACTCCAGGTGGAAAAAGCCGTCGCGGCAGCGCTCGCGCAAGGCCTTCAGGTCGAGCGGCGCCTCTACGATCCCGGTCAGGGTGAGGCGAAGGAGCCGGTTGGGGTCGGAAAGCGCGACAATGGCCTCGGCCGCACTGGAGGCGTCTTCGCATCCGGAAAGATCGATGGTCGCCTCCTGCAGCGTCCGACCGTTGACCCTGACCTTCTCCACCTGCGCGCGGCCCGGCTCAACGCTGACAATGGCCGCATGTCGATCTCCGTTCTCGCCGAAGCGCTTCCCCTCTGGGGATCCCGGATAGCAGGCCCAGATGCGCCCGTCCTCCTCCAGGACTTCAAAGGCGTGATAGTGCCCAAGGGCCACGTAGTCGAGAGCCCACTCCTTCAGTTGGGCCAGGGTGAAGGGGAGATCCTTCTTGCGGTACTCCCACTCGGGGCTCCCCTGGCGAGAGCCGTGCAGGAGGCCGATGTGGACTCCGTCCCCCTCCCGGCGCATCATTCCAGCCAGCGCGTCCCGGGAGGCGAAGGAGCGATAGGCGAACCCGTAGAGAAAGACCGTGGTCTCCCCCGCCTGAAGGCGCACCGGCTCCTCCACCGTCGGTCGGTCGAGAAGGATCGCCCCCTCGAACAACTCTCGGCGGTAGACGGATCCTGCGGCCACGGTATGGTCGTGGGTCCCCGGCAGAAGGACCGGGGCGGTCCCTTTGTCGCGCAGGCGGCGGATCGCCCCCTGGACGCGGGCGATGAGGGCGCCTTCGGGCTCGGGGACGTCGAAGAGGTCGCCGGCAACCAGAAAGAGGTGCACCCGGCGCTCGATCGCCAGCGCCACCAGGCGCTCGAAGGTGGCCAGAAAATCTCTCTGCCGCTCGGCGCCCTTCTCCCCGAGAGAAGGAAATGTAGCGCCAAGGTGCAGGTCGGCGGTATGCAGAATGCGGATCATGTCACGAATATCCAGGCAAGAAGGGCATTA
>JARFUG010000021.1 GCA_029289095.1 Desulfuromonadales bacterium | reverse complement strand
GTATCCTTTTCCTTCACCCAGTAGTCGATCTGTTTTTGAATGTAGGCGAGGTGTTCTTTTTCGTCCTGGTAGTTGGCGGCGACAAGGGTTTTCAGGTCGCTCGGCAGGTCGAGCTTGACCGCTTCGGCGTACTTGCGGTTGGTGAGCTTCTCGTTGGTCTGCATGGCGGCGAGCACCCCCTGAACGCCAGTGACGCTGCGCAGGACGGTCCACCCCTCGATCAGAAAGCCTTTGAAGTCCCGTGAGAAGTTGGGTGGCTCCACACCGAGTTTACGGATCGCTTCGGAAAGTTCGGAGATGTGCCGCTCGTGGTCGGCGCGGAACTTCTCCAGCTTGTGCCGCACTCCGATGTCTTCGGATTTTTCGATCGCCTGGCCGTAGGCGTGCCATGCGTCCATGTCGAGCTGTGCCAGCGACTCCAGCGTCTTGATGATATCTCTTTTTTCCATTTGCACCTCGCGTTCGGTTGGGGGGTTGCAAGCAGGATGTGGCGCCTCACACTTCCCTTAGCAGTAATCGGGGGACAGTCAAGACATCCGCCCCTCCTTCTCTGCGCCCCAGACAGCTTCATTTTTCAGATGTACAGGACGGTCGTCTCCGGCAGTTGAAGGCTTTCAAGAAGGTACTTCACCCTGACGCAGCAACGGGCAGGGACGAGAAGGCAGAATTCGCCCCCTGTTTCTTCGGCGTAGCGAAGAAAAGTACGAATCTGCTCTTCAGTCCTGGGTGAAAAAAGGTCTTCTTCCGTTTTGACTTCAAAGTAAACCTTGCGACCATCTTTGCTGGCGACCACGTCGGGCGTCAAAGCTCCATCCTCACCGATGATTTCACCAGGGCGAACGCCGTTCACGACATGGTCGGCCTCGATTTCGGTGTACCCGCCCTTGCGGAGCCGATCGACCAGAGCGCTGATCATCAGGTAATGCTTGATTTCCGTAGAGGTTGAAGAAGATTGCATTTTTTATCCTTTAAGAATGTTTTTTCCGGATGACGGCGATTGCTGCGCCATGTGTCTCTGCTCGTTAGCGAGGGTTACTTTTTCAGGTTAGAGGCTACACATGTTTAAATGGGTGGTCAAGGTGTTTGAAGTAGGGGGGAGAGGGGATCGTTTTCCACTTTCCGTTTCGACTTCCGTGCTATGTCACGGCGGCGCAGGGGGGATGGCCGGGGGCGTGTTTGACTTGGCTTAGAATGGTGATAACTATTTGTCAAAGCGAAGAAAATATGTTCAGGCCCAGCCTCCGTCAAGGCTTATCTTTATGAAAGGGGGCTGACGGAAAATGGGAGAGAAACCATGACAGAAATATACGAAGAGATGAATGTCCATTCTCCGCCGGGAACCGAGGGCGAGGCTTCACAAAGCGAGCGCCCAAGGGAGAGCGCAGGAGAATTCACCGAGGAGGCGCGCCGAAAGGGAAAAGGATTTTTCGAAGAACAGAAATCGACGGCAGCCAGATCCCTGGGGAGCATCGCATCTGCCCTGCAAGAGACGTGTTCGCGCCTCGAATCGGAGCAGCCTTCGACAGCCCGCCTGCTCGGGCAAGGGGCTGAAGCAATGGAGCGCATCGCAGAAAACCTGCAACGAAAGGACGCCGATGCCCTTCTTCATCAGTTTGAAGACCTGGCGCGCCGGCAGCCCGCTCTGATGCTGGGTGGGGCGGTTGCTGCCGGCTTCCTCCTGACGCGCATGCTCAAGAGCACTCCGCACCGTTCCGAAAGCGAATACGGCTCGAGGAAGCCGCTCTTCGAGAGCGCCAAGGAAACGGTTCGAAGCGGATTCGAGGGTGAGCGCAAGGAGGAAGAGAGCGGCGGAATAATTCTTTCTCCCGATGAGCCGATGGAGGATGTGGCAAGAGATCCGTCGACGGGCGAGGAGTTGCCGCGAAGAAGCTTCATTTCGCCAGAGGAGGAGCATCATGCAAACGATTAAGAACAACGAGCGTACGTTGAGCAGTCTCTTTTCGGAACTGACGCGGGAGATGACCTCTTTGCTTCGACATGAGGTCGCTCTGGCCAGGGCGGAAGTCAATGAGAAGGTTTCGACAGCGAGTTCGGGCGTGATGATGCTGGCGGCAGGCGCCCTTGTCGCCTTTGCCGGTCTGCTGGTTCTGCTTGCCGCCCTCGTGATCGGGCTGTCGTACGTCTGGCCACCCTGGGTTGCCGCTCTGGTCGTCGGTCTTTTCGTCGCGATCATCGGCATTGCCCTGCTGGTCAACGGGCGCAGCCATCTGAAGGCCAAGAACCTCAAGCCCCACCGGACGGCGGAGTCGTTTCGTCATGACCGGCAACTGGTAAGGGAGCATGTACGATGAACGAGCGAGACTATACCGAAGAGCAAAGACTCGAAGAAGAAGCGGCGTACCGGGAAGGATACGTACCGACTCGCGATGAGGATCTCGGTAACAAGTCCCCCGAGGACCTCGAGGCGGAGATCGAGCAGATCCGGCGGGAGCTCGATTCGACGCTGAGACAGATCGAACGCAGGTTCTCCCCGTCGGAGATGTTCGATCGGGCATGGCACTACGTACAGGGAGGGCCGAGCGATTACGCCTCCAACCTGAACAGCGCCATCAGGGCGAACCCGATCCCGGCAGCCCTCATGGGGATCAGCCTGGGGTGGCTGATGCTCTCCACCGAAGCCAGAAGGGGGGGGAGGGGGAGCGCCGGGCTGGAGCACGCCAGGGAAACCGGCTCAGAGGTCTCCGGGCGTTTGCGCAGCAAGGCCGGCGAGGTGTCTCACAAGGTGAGCGAAACGATGCACCGGGCCGGCGAGAGGCTTCACAGCGTAGGAGAAAGAGCCCGGGGAAAACGTCGCGAATGGGAGGATGCCGGGCATGAGGCGGGTGAGCGCACCTCCGAAAGGATCCACGCGTGGGAAGAAAAGGCGCATGGCGCCCGGGAGGAGTTCGGCGAAAGGGCGCACCGCTACGGTGAGCGCATGAAGCAGACCAGGGGGACATTGTCGGAAACGATCCACGAACAGCCCCTGCTTCTCGGGGTTCTCGGAGCCGCCGCGGGAGCGTTCCTCGGGGCGATGCTGCCGCCGACCCGCCAGGAAGACGAGTGGTTGGGGGAAAAGGGTGAGGAGATCCGGCAAAGGGCCAGGGAAGCCGGGCGCGAACAGGTGGAAAAGGCCGGTCATGTCATCGGCGCTGCCACTGAAGCCGCTCAAGAGGAAGGAGAGCGGCAGTTGCATTAGGGCCGTGAGGAGTGAGGAGTGAGGAGTGAGGAGTCCTGACTCCCAACTCCTCACTCTGCTTAGTTCCCGAGCAACTCTTCCAATTCCGCAACCGATGTCACCGCTGCGCGGCAGCTTCTGTCCATGCACACGTAGGCGGCCGCCCGTCCCTCAACGGACTCTTTCCCTTCCACGATCGACGATATGCCTTCCAGGACTGCGTCTCCCGGACGATGAAGCACAACGACGGTGCAGGGCAGAAAACGGCGCCGCAGCGCCTGAAGCATCTCCGCCAGGGGACGTTCGTCGTCGCCGGGGACGAGGACGATCTGCTGCCGGGGGCCGAGGGCGTAATCGAGGGCGATGAGCATCTGCGTGAAGGCCGAAGGGTAGCGCTCGACCTGGGGAAGGTGGGCGCGAAGGAGGCGTTCGGCCCGGTTTTCGAAGCTTGCGTTGCCGGTGAGGTCGGCGAGGCGATAGAGGTTGAGGGCGGCCACCGAGTTCCCCGAGGGGAGGGCGCCGTCCTGGGCCGATTTGCCCCGGACGAGGACCTCCTCGGCATCGGCGCCGTTGTCGAAATACCCACCTTTTGCATCTGCGAAGAGTTTCTCCATCTCTTCGGTCAACTCCACGGCGCTCCGGAGGATCGAGGGGTCGAAATCGGCCATGTAGATTTCGATGAGTCCCCATACGAAGAAGGCATAGTCCTCCAGGAAGGCCGGGATCGCCGCTTCTCCTGCGCGATAGCGGCGCAGGAGCCGCCCTTGCGGGGTCCGCATCCGCTCCAGAACAAAGTTCGCGGCGGAAATGGCCGCCGCGAGCGCCGTCCGGTCTTCGAAAATCGCTGCCGCCCGTGCAAGGGCGGCGATGGTCAGACCGTTCCAACTGGTGATGATCTTGTCGTCGCGATGAGGGCGAATGCGCCCCTGGCGCGCTTCGAAGAGCGGGCTTCTCGCCTGTTCGAGAGTCGCCGCGAGTTCATCAAGCCTGACCCCGGCCTCTTGCGCCAGTGCGGCGAGGTCCTCGCGCAGATGGGGAATATTTTTGCCTTCGAAGTTCCCCTCGGCGGTGATGCCGTAGCTGCGGCAAAAGACCGCCGCGAGATCGGCTCCAAGGATCTCCTCGATCTGCGCGGGCGTCCAAACGTAGAACGTCCCCTCAGCCCCTTCCGAATCGGCGTCCTCGCCGCAGCAGAACCCCCCGTCGGGACCAGCGAGGTCCCGTTGCACGTACGCCAGGATCTCGCGGGCCGACTGTCCGAAGAAGTCGTCGCCGCTGATCTGGAAGGCGTCGAGACAGGCCAGTGCCGTCAGCGCCTGGTCGTAGAGCATCTTCTCGAAATGGGGGACGAGCCAGCGTGCATCGACCGAGTAGCGATGAAGCCCGAAACCGAGCTGGTCGTAGATCCCCCCCAGGCGCATCGCCTGAAGAGTCCGAAGAGCCATGTTGAGGGCCTGCTCCTCGCCGGTGCGCTGGGCGTAGCGCAGAAGGAACGAAAGGTTGTGGGGCGTCGGAAATTTGGGCGCGTCGCCGAATCCTCCGTTCTGCCGATCGAAGTTCTGGAGGAAGTCGTCGAAGGCGCCGCGAAGGGGCGTCTCCCCCAGTTCCCCTTCGGCGTATTCCTCCCTGAGAAGCCTCTCCAGAGCGCTTTTGACCTCATCGGCGCTTTGGACCAGACGGGCGCGGTCGTTTGCCCACATCTGCGCGACCTTCTCCAGAAGCGGAATGAACCCCGGCATCCCTCTGCGGCCCTCCCTGGGGAGGTAGGTCGCGGCAAAAAAGGGCGTGCGTTGCGGCGTCAGAAGGAGGTTCAATGGCCATCCCCCCCCGCCTGTCATCATCTGGCAGACGGTCATGTAGGTGGCGTCCACATCAGGGCGCTCCTCCCGGTCGACCTTGATGGAGACGAAAGCGCGGTTGAGGGTGCGGGCGACCTCTTCGTCCTCGAACGACTCGTGCTCCATGACATGGCACCAATGGCAGGTCGAATAGCCGATGGAGACGAAAACCGGCTTGTCTTCCCTGCGGGCGCGATCGAAAGCCTCGTCCCCCCACGGATGCCAGTCGATGGGATTCTCTGCATGCTGCAGCAGATAAGGGCTCTTTTCGAAGATCAGCCGGTTGAAATCGGGACCGCCGTCGGGAGGAAGGGCGGAGGTGTCTATGCGGGAAAGACGAAGGACGGCATCTTCCCGGGAGATGTTGCGTTCCATGAGGACTCCTTCGATGGAAGGTTGTTCTTAAACAGTAGCATCGGAGCGGGAAGGGGCAACAGGAGTTGGGAGTTGGGAGCGACCTCCTGGCCGCGAGCGGCCTTCCCCCCTATTGCATAGGGGGGACATGGCTTTGCCCCCCCTGTGCAACAGGGGGGGTGGCTCGTAGAGCCGGGGGGGTCGCCTCGCTCTGTGCAACAGGGGGGGGGGGCGATGAGCCGGGGGGGTCGGGGGGCGGGATAAAAAAATGCCCCGTGAAGGAGGGGGAATCACGGGGCGAACTCCCGACCTGGGCCGGGACAAATTGATGATGTATGTTACGGTGAACTGTATCAGCGGGCAAGGGTAAAGTTAAAAAAGAACCCCGCACTCGGAGGGGGGGGAGAGTACGGGGTTCACTGAGGCCTTGCGGCCGTCAGATGTCGATACAATACATCCATGTAGCTGCGATTGCAAGAGAAAAAAACTCGGACGAAAAGATTTTCGTCCGAGTTTTTGCCTGTAAGAACGGGCTCATGGATGAGCGTTGACAACCCGACGCGACTCCTCCGCCTCGGCCGGCCGAGGCGGATTGCGGTAGGTGTAGCTCTCGCCGAGATAGTTCTTCAGCACAACGTTTTCACCAAGGTTCTGCAGATAGTCGGGCAGCAGGGGAATCTTGCCGCCGCCGCCGGGGGCGTCGATGACATAGGCGGGCGAGGCCATTCCGGAGGTGTGTCCGCGGAGGGCGCGCACGATCTCGAGCCCTTCTTCTACGCTGGTGCGGAAATGGTCGGTCCCCTTCACCATGTCGGCCTGGTAGATGTAGTACGGCTTGACGCGGATGGCGAGGAGCTTCTGCATGAGGCGCTTCATCGTCGAAGGATCGTCGTTGACGCCGCGCAGCAGGACCGTCTGGTTCCCGAGGGGGATTCCCGCGTCGGCCAGGCGAGCGCAGGCGCGCGAAGAGCTCTCGGTGATCTCGTCGGGGTGATTGAAATGGGTGTTGATGTACAGCGGATGATGGCGGCGCAGCACCCGCACCAGCGCGGGGGTGATGCGTTGGGGAAGTACGACGGGGATTCGGGTGCCGATGCGGATGATCTCCACCGTCGGAATCGCCCTCAAGGCCTTCAGTATCTCCTCGAGGCGTTCATCCGAAAGAAGAAGAGGGTCGCCGCCTGAGAGGATGACGTCGCGAATCTCGGGACGGCTGCGGATATAGGCAAGCCCTTCCTCGATCGAAGTGCGGGTGATCGCCATCTCTTCGCCCCCCACCTTGCGTTTGCGGGTGCAGAAGCGGCAGTACATGGCGCACTCGGAGCAGACCAGAAAAAGGACGCGGTCGGGGTACCGGTGCACCAGGTTGGGAACCGGACTCTGGTTCTCCTCCTCCAGGGGGTCCTCCGGGCAGGTGAAGTCGGTCAGTTCTTCAGCACTCGGAACGGCCTGGCGCCAGATCGGGTCGCCTGCGGATTTGATCAGGCTGAGGTAGTACGGGTTGACGCGCATGGGGTAGCGCTCCGCCACCTCTTCGAGGGGGCGAGAATCGATGCCGAAACGACGGGTGAGGTCGGCGGGGCGGGTGATGCTCGCCTGCAGCAGTTTTTGCCACGTTTCCATCCTCTTCAGTTCTCCTTCTTCTGTGGAAAACGTTTGACGTAAGTGATGCGGTCGTCACCGGGACGGTAGAAATCGCGAATGCGCGACTCTTCCACGTACCCGGCCCTGTCGTAGAAACTTCGGGTGCGGCTGTAGCTCCCCTGCGAGGAGGTCTCCAGGCAGATCATGCGAGCGCCCCTGGCGCTGGCGTCGGCTTCGGCATGTTCCATCAGGAGCCGGCCGAACCCCTGGCCGTGAAGGGCCGGATCGGTAGCAATCCAGTAGATGTCGTACGTCCCTTGCGTGAGGGGGACCGGACCGTAGAGGACGTAGCCGGCGATGCGCCCCTTCGCCTCGGCGACGGCGACGAGGTAGTCGGTCTGAGACGGGTCGTCCAGGACGATCTGCAGCAGTTCGAGGGCGCAGTCGATTTCGACCGGGGTGAAGGCCTCGGTCTGTCGCAGGATGCGGGTGAGTTCCGGCAGGTCTGCGGCTTCAAGCTTTCGCATGGACGTTCTCCTTGCGCTTGAGCGCCATTGTGACGATGCGCTCTATAAGGTTGTGATAGCTGATCCGTCCCGCCCGCGCCGCCCTCGCCAGGCCGGCCTCCGGGGAGATGTCGGGATTGGCATTGACCTCGAGAATGTAGGGGACGCCGTCGCGCAACCGGATGTCGACACGGGCGTAATCACGACACCCGAGCAGTTTGCAGGCGCGCAGGGAGACATCGCGCAAAAGGAGGTCCTCCCTCGATCGCAGAGGCGCCGGGCAGAGGGGCTGCGTCTTCTGGTATTCGGAGGAGTCTTCCCGCCATTTGCCGTCGTAGCTCACGATGGGGCGGGCGAGTCCTTTGCCGAAACGGATTTCCGAAAGAGGGAGGGTCTCGAAGGGGGCCGAGCCGATGAGCGCGGCATTGAATTCGCGCCCCTCGATGAACTCCTCCATGAGGGCGTCCTGATGGTAGGTCTCGTGGATATAGCGGATGCGCCGGTGCAGGGCCTCTTCGGTCTCGACGATGCTCTCGGAGGTGATTCCGAGAGAGGCGTCCTCGAAGCGGGGCTTGACGAAGAGGGGCCAGCACAGGTCGAGAGCTTTCGGAAACGCTTCGCCGACTCTCGCGAGGGCGTACCCCGGCGTCGGCAGGCCGTGGCGCACCAGCAGGTCCTTGGTGCGGGCCTTGTCCTGCGTCAGCCCGAGGCACAAGGGGGGAGCGCCCGTGTAGGTGTAGCCGAGCAGCTCCAGAAGGGCCGCGACGTGCATCTCCTTTCTGCTGTCTCCCCAGAATCCCTCACAGAGATTGAAGACGATCGCGGGGGAGCACAGGCGCAGTTCGCGGACGAAGGCTTCGATGTCCTCGCCGAGGGGAACCGGCGCCGGTTCGTATCCGATCTCCGAAAGGGTCCGGCAGACGGCTTCGGCTTCGACTTCAGCCCCTTCCTCGGAAATGCGATCGGCCGACTCGCCGCGCAGCAATGTCGGGGGGACGCGGTTAAAGGATACGGCGATTCTCATTCTCCCCCCACTCGCAGAGGCCGAGCCGTTGGGCAGCCGCGTCGACCACGCTCAGAATCAGCGCATCGTAGGAGAGTCCGGCGGCCCGCGCCGCTTTGGGGAAGCAGCTATTCTGCTCAGGGCGGGGGAGAATGCCGGGGAGAGGGTTGAGTTCGATGATCTGGGGAAGTCCGCGCTGATCGAGACGCACGTCGATGCGGCACCAGTCGCGGCATCCCAGGACGCGAAACGCCTTCTTGCAGATCTCCTCGATCTGGCGCTGAAGAAGCGGTTCGACAGGGGCGGGGCAGGAGAAGATCTCCAGGGGATTTTCCTCCGTGTCCCAGAGCCACTTGGCTTCATAGGAGTAGATGGGGCTCACTCCGGGGGGGAGGGCGTCGAGGTTGATCTCAACGATCGGCAGAACCTGCAGCGACGAGCCGTTGCCGAGCAGGGCCACGGTGAACTCGCGCCCGGGGAGAAACTCTTCGATAAGCGCTGGCTGGCCGTAGGTCGACAGGACCCACTCGACCTGCTTCACCAAAGCACGGCGATCGCGCACCAGCGCCTTGTCGGTCACCCCTTTGCTCGATCCCTCGAGGATCGGCTTCACCATAAGAGGATAGCGCAGGCGCGCGGGGATTTCGAGCAGACTCTCTACCACCGAGAAGCGAGGCGTCGGGACGCCGTGCCAGGCGAGGACCTCCTTGGTGCGGCGCTTGTCGAGGCAGATCCCCAGGGTCACGGGGTCGCTGCCGGTGTAAGGGATGGCCAGCATGTCGAGGATGGCCGGGATCTGCGCCTCACGGCTGTTTCCGAAAAGCCCCTCGGCCATGTTGAAGACGAGGTCGGGCTTCAGGGCGCGCAGCTTGCCGAAGGCGTCGAGGTCGGCCTCCACCAGGGAGACGCGATGGCGCGATGCGAGTGCGCGCTCCACGGCCTGGATGGTGTGGATGTCGTCCCATTCGGCATAGAGATCGTCGGCGGAGGAAGTGGATGAAACGGCGGCGGCGGACGATTCCAGCTCGCAAGCGGAATCGCGCCTCAGATTGAAGGCGAGAGCGACGTGCATATTGAACCCCTTTTTTGAGCCTGTTGACGAAAGAAGTTCCCCGGCGGGGACGGCGGAAGGGTTCTTTCGGTACGGGGCAGGCGGCTATAAAAAGGGGTCGCTTTTTATGCTGACTTCAATATGCGTGCCCGCACCGGAACGCGTCCGTTGCCGCTTCTTTACTCCCCTTTGGATCTGCTGTCAACGGGAAAAATTTGCAGGGAAAAATTGCCGCAAAATCAACTGCTTGAGTCGTGGTTTTGTGCCAGATGGGGAGCGATGAAAAGAAAAAATCAAAATCGCACAGGGGACGATGTCGGGCAAGGGCATATCAAATCTTTTCCTGTTTACTCGCTAGAGAGCGGTTTGCTACAATTTCAAGGTTTTTTCCGAGGAAATCTCAATGCATGAGAATCGATCGCCGACACTGTGCCTCGACGGATCTGCCGTGCGCCGCATCCGCGAGGAGAAAAAGCTGACGCAGCTCTACATCGCGAAAGTCGTTGGCGTAACCACCGATACCATTTCGCGCTGGGAGAACAACCGCTATCCCACCGTCAAGCGCGAAAACGTCCTCAAGCTTGCCGAAGCCCTCGAAGTCCCCCTCGATGAGATTCTGAGGCAGGCAGAGCCCGGCCCGGACGAGTCCCTCCAGTCCCAGCCCCCCGGCCCGAAGCCGACCCGACGACTCGTGGTCGGCTCCGTCCTTCTCGCTCTGCTCATCCTTTTTTTGATCGGCGGCTACTGGCTGTCTTTCGATCACGCGGAGCCCGACGTCCGGATCGGCGCCGAGCGCGTCCTTCCCCGGTATGCGGCGCCCGGGAGCCTCGTCCCGGTCCGGGTTCGTCTCGATGTCGCCGGGGAGACTGGAGGGCTCATTCTGCGGGAAAACATCCCCCCCGGATGGATGGTCATCGAGGCCTATCCCCCCGCCTCCAGCCTCGACAACGTCGAGGGGACGATCCGCTGGATTCTCAAGACGGGGAACGCGAGACAGACCGTCTCCTACCTGGTGCGGGTCTCCCCGGAGGCGCAGATGGGAGAACTCGGCTCCTTCCGCGGGGAAGTCGTCGCGCATCTGAACGGGCGCGGCGGCTCCGTTTCCGTCGCCGGGGCGCAGCAGGTGCGGACGGCTCCCTACATCTGGGCAGACCTTGACGGCGACGGCGTCATCGACGACGGCGAAATGCTTCAGGCCTCGGACGCTTTCGACGAAATGGAAGGGGTCCGTCTCGACTGGTCCGAACTCGAGACAATCTGGGACGCCGGCCGATACCGATGGGATCCCGAGACGGGAGAGTTTCATCCCGTGCTCAGGGAGTGAGGGGCGGGAGCCAGGAGCCAGAAGACGGAAGACGGAAGACGGAAGACGGAAGACGGAAGACGGAAGACGGAAGACGAACGGCCGCGAAGCGGCCTGACACCGCGCAGCGGTTGACGCCGCCGAAGGCGGCTGACCAACGACCCCGCGGTAGCGGTTTGCGCAGCGGCGGGCCGATTTTTGTATTAAATCTCCCCCTTTTTCAATATCTGAAAACCCCCTCAAAAAGACGATTTAAATAAGGACCTTTCAGGTGAATTATTCATGAATTTCCAATATCTATACATCTGTATGCTGTATACAAAAAAAGAGTTGAAAAACAGGTTTTCTCCTGTTATTCTGCTGCGCGGTTAAATTACTCTTAGAAGGGATGGTGGCTATGCAATGGTACAAATCATCACTCGGTAAGAAGTACATCATGGCGGTGACGGGCCTGGCTATGGTTCTGTTCGCTATCGTCCACATGCTCGGCAATTTCACCATTTTTGCTGGGCCGGGCGGGATCAACGCCTACGCAGCAGGGTTGCAGGGGCTTGGCCCTGGGCTGTGGCTCTTTCGTCTCGCGCTTCTGACGGTCTTCCTCGTTCACATCTGGATGGGGGTCAGCCTCTATCTGGAGAATAAGGCTGCCCGTCCGAGCGAGTATGCAATGAAGCAGAATCATCGCACCTCCTTCTCTGCCCGGACGATGATTTGGACGGGAGTGATCCTCGGCGCGTTCATCATCTTCCACGTTCTGCACTTCACGGTGCACGCCTTCCATCCTTACTACGCCACCTTCGTCGACGCCGCTCAGCGCCACGATGTGTACCGCATGGTCGTCATGGGCTTCCAGGGGTTCCCGATGACCCTCATCTACATCGCAGCCATGGTCGTTCTGCTGCTGCATCTTGCGCACGGGATTCAGAGCTTCTTCCAGTCTCTGGGGGCCACAAACGACGCGACTCTCCCAACGCTGGAAAAAGGCGGACGCGGAGTCGCCGTGGTCATCCTTCTCGGTTTCGTCATCGTACCCATCACGATCTTTTTCGGCGTGATCAGACTCTAAGGGAGTTACGACTGTGATACTTGATGGAAAATGTCCTACCGGACCTATTGAGACATCCTGGGACCGCCATCGCTTTGAGATGAAGCTGGTCAATCCCGCCAACAAGCGCAAATTCAAGGTTCTCGTCGTCGGCACCGGCCTCGCCGGGGGCGCCGCCGCCGCGACCCTGGGCGAGCTCGGGTACAACGTCGAAGCGTTCTGTTATCAGGACAGCGCCCGCCGCGCCCACAGCATCGCCGCCCAGGGCGGTATCAACGCCGCCAAGAACTATCCCAACGACGGCGACAGCATCTACCGCCTCTTCTACGACACCATCAAGGGGGGCGACTTCCGCGCCCGCGAAGCCGACGTCTGGCGCCTTGCGCAGGTGAGCAACAACATCATCGACCAGTGCGTCGCGCAAGGGGTCCCCTTCGCCCGCGATTATGCCGGCTATCTTGACAACCGCTCCTTTGGCGGCGCCCAGGTCTCCCGTACCTTTTACGCCCGCGGCCAGACCGGCCAGCAGCTTCTGCTCGGCGCCTACCAGGCTCTCTGTCGCCAGGTTCAGGCCGGCAGCGTCAAGCTCCATACCCGTCGTGAGATGCTCGACCTGGTCGTCGTCGACGGCGAGGCGAAGGGGATCACCTGCCGCAACCTGGTGACCGGCCAGATCGAGTCGTACTGGGGCGACGCCGTCGTTCTGTGCACCGGCGGCTACGTCAACGTCTTCTATCTCTCCACCAACGCCATGGGGTGCAGCGTCACCGCCGCCTGGCGCTCGGCCAAGAAGGGGGCGTACTTCGCCAATCCCTGCTACACCCAGATCCATCCGACCTGCATCCCGCAGTCGGGCGACCATCAGTCGAAGCTCACCCTCATGTCCGAGTCGCTGCGCAACGACGGCCGCTGCTGGGTCCCGAAGAAGCAGGGCGACGAGCGGGCCGCGCACCAGATCCCCGAGGACGAGCGCGACTACTACCTGGAGCGCAAGTATCCGTCCTTCGGAAACCTGGCGCCCCGTGACATCGCTTCGCGCGCAGCCAAGGAGCAGTGCGACGACAATCGCGGCGTCGGCCCCGGCAAGCGCGGCGTCTTCCTTGACTTCGCCGATTCGATCAAGCGCCTTGGCGAAGACAAGATCCGCGAGCGCTACGGCAATCTTTTCGACATGTACGAAAAGATTACCGACGAGAACGGCTACAAGCAGCCGATGCGCATCTATCCCGCTCCGCACTACTCGATGGGCGGGCTCTGGGTCGACTACAACTGCATGAGCAACGTCCCGGGCCTCTTCGTCCTCGGCGAGGCGAACTTCTCGGTCCACGGCGCCAACCGTCTCGGCGCCTCCGCGCTGATGCAGGGTCTGGCCGACGGCTACTTCGTCATTCCCAATACCATCGCCAACTACCTCGCCCGCATCACCCCCGGCAAGGTCAAGGACGATCACCCCGAGTTCAAGCGTTCCCGCGAGGAGATTCAGGGGCAGATGGACAAGCTCCTCTCCATCAAAGGGAAGAAGACCGTTTCCGAACTCAATCGTGAACTCGGCAAGGTCATGTGGAACAACGCCGGCATGGCCAGAAGCGAGCAGAGCCTCAAAGAGGCTATCAAACGCATCCCCGAGCTGCGCGAAGAGTTCTGGAACAACGTCAACGTCACCGGCGTCTCCGGATCGACCAACCAGCAGCTCGAGAACGCCTGGCGGCTGGCCGACTTCCTCGAGTTCGCCGAACTCTTCGTCAAGGATGCCCTGCATCGAGAAGAGTCATGCGGCGGACACTTCCGCGTCGAGCACCAGACCGAGGACGGCGAGGCGATGCGCGACGACGAGAACTTCTGCTATGTGGGCGCCTGGGAATTCAAGGGGATCGACAAGGAGCCTGAGCTGCACAAGGAGCCTCTGAAATTCGAAAACGTCGAACTTGCCGTAAGGAGTTACAAATAATGAATCTGACTCTCTATGTCTGGCGACAGAAGGGGCCCAAGGAGAAGGGCTCCCTTGAGCGGTACGAGGCCAAGCACGTCAGCCCCGATTCGTCTTTTCTCGAGATGCTCGATGAGGTCAACGAGGACCTGATCAAAAGCGGCAAAGACCCCATCGTTTTCGATCACGATTGTCGCGAGGGGATCTGCGGCATGTGCTCCCAGATGATCAACGGCATCGCCCACGGACCCGATACCGAGATCACCGTCTGCCAGCTCCACATGCGCAAGTTCAAGGATGGAGACTCCATCTACATCGAGCCGTGGAGAGCCAAGGCTTTCCCGCTCATCTCGGACCTCATGGTCGATCGCAGCGCCTTCGACCGCATCATCGAGTCCTACGGCTACACTTCGGCGCACACCGGCGGCGTTCCCGACGGAAACGCCATTCCGGTCTCCAAGGTCAATGCCGATATCGCCATGGACGCCGCTGCCTGCATCGGCTGCGGAGCCTGCGTCGCGGCCTGCCCCAACGCCTCGGCCATGCTCTTCGTTTCGGCCAAGGTCTCGCACCTCGGCGTCCTCCCCCAGGGGGAAGTCGAAGCGGCCCGCCGCGTCAAGGCGATGGTGTCGCAGATGGACGCTGAAGGATTCGGCAACTGCACCAATCACTACGAGTGTGAAGCGGCTTGCCCCAAGGGGATCAAGGTCACCTTTATCTCCCGCATGAACCGCGAGCTTCTCAAAGCCATTCCCCAGGTTGAGAAGAAAGCGGCCGGGGGCGGCTTCTAAAAGATCGGTTTCAATGGAGTGAGAATGCCGGGGCGGTCGAAAGACCGCCCTTTTTTTATGCCTTAAATATTGATGCATTCGCACAAAAGCCTTGTTTCACCACCAACACGCCAAGTGCACCAAGTAAATTTTTTTAGAGTCAATGGTTCTCTTAGTGTCTTGGTGGTGGACTTTCGGGTTCTTGCGATTTGAAGGACGGCCTGCAGACGGCCTGCGGGCCGTGCGGGAGACAAGGGAAAGGAGCAGGGCGGGAGGAGGAGAGGCGGAGCGATTACTTGGCGCGGCTCACGACGTAGTCGGCCAGTTCGAATAGAGCTTCTTTTTCCGGAGAAGAGACAAAGTCGCGAATCGTCGATTTGGCCTGTTCGACGAGTTCCTTGGCGCGCCTGCGGGTGTAGCCGATACCGTCGGCCGCATCGATGAGGGCGATGACGAAGGAGAGATCCCCCTCGTCGAGTTCGTCTTTTTCGAGGATGGCGGCGACCTGCTGGCGGTCCGATTCGGAGCAGGTTCTCAGGGCGTGAATCAGGGGAAGAGTGACCTTCCCCTCGGCGAGATCGTGTCCCTTGGCCTTGCCGAACTCGCTTTGATCAGCAATGTAGTCGAGGGAGTCGTCCATGAACTGAAAGGCGATGCCGAGATCCATCCCGAACTCTGCCAGCGCCTTCTCTTTTACGTCATCGACGCCGCCGAGAATTCCGCCGCACTGGCATGCTGCGGCAATGAGGACGGCGGTCTTGTTGCGCACCACCGTCATGTAGTTCTCCTCATCGAGTTCGACGTCGCAGGTGTTGATGAGCTGCTGCACCTCCCCTTCGGCCATCATGGTGGTGGCATCGGAGAGGGTGCGAAGGATGTTCAGATCGCCGGCCCGCACCATGAGGGAGAACGACTTGGCGAAGAGAAAGTCGCCGACGAGGACGGAAGCTTCATTCCCCCAGACCGAGTTGGCTGAGGCGTTTCCGCGGCGCAGAACGGCGCCGTCGACGACGTCGTCGTGAAGGAGGGTGGCGGTATGTATGAATTCGACGACGCTGGCAAGACCGATGTGGGCATCGCCGCGGTAACCGGACATGCGGGCGCACAGGAGCAGAAGCATGGGACGGATGCGCTTGCCGCCGCTGGCAAGGACATACTCTCCGACTTTTCGGATAAGGTACACGTCGGAGTCGAGATCCTTCTTGAACTGGGCTTCGACCCTGGCAAGATCCTGATTCAGTAATTCCAGCGCTTTCTGCATCGGCGTCGCACACGCTCCTCAGTAGACAATCCCGGGTATCCTAAAGAATCGGCCGGGGAGTGTCAAAGAGTTTTTTTCCCCTGCATGTACGATTTCGTGCAGCAGGATCGCGGGGATGGGCCTTTTCATCCAGTTGGGCATGCTGCTATAATCGCGTCCATGCCACGACTGAATCTTCAGCGAAAAGTACTCTACGCATTCTGGGCACTCTCTCTGGTCCCCCTGGCTGTTCTGGCGTTCAACTCCACCCAGAAGCTGAAGTCGGTCGAGACCCTCCTGCGGGAGAGCGCCACGGAAGCCCTCGATTCCCAGGCGGCGAGCGCCCTGGAGCTGAGGGCACAGATGGTCGCCGTCGAGGTTGCCGATTTCCTGGGTCGTGTCGAAGGGAATCTGCACGACCTGGCCCTTCACCCACCCGACCCCCGGACCTATCTCGCCTTCAGCAGTCATCATCGTCGCCCGATCTGGTACCGGGGAGGAACGGACCAGGAGATGGTGGAGATCCGCGAAGAAATTCCTCTGTACTCCGAGATCGCCTACATCGGCGCAGACGGTCGAGAGCGCCTTCGCATCGTCGATGAACGTATCGAGACCGAACTGCGCGACGTTTCCGATCCGGCCAACACCACCTACAGAACCGAGACCTATTTTCTCGAAGCGATGCAGCTTCCTCCCGGGCAGGTCTATGTCTCCCATGTGACCGGGTGGCATGTGAGCATGGAAGAGCAACTGCGTGGGGCGCCCTCTCCCGAGGCGACGATCGAGGGGGCCGAGTTCCGCGGAGTGGTGCGCTTTGCCAAGGCGCAGCGGGACGTTGCGGGTGAGATCCTGGGAGTCGTCGTTCTTTCTCTCGACCATCGGCACCTGATGGAATTCACCCAGCACATTCATTCGACCGAAGAGCGCTATGTGGTTTTCCCCGTCTATGCGGATGGGAACTATGCCTTCATGTTCGATGATGAGGGATGGATCGTCACCCATCCCAAATATTGGAATATCCGCGGTCTCGACCCTGAAGGCGTCCTCGTGCCCCCCTATACGTCTGAGTCGTCTCCGGAGAAGATCGAAAGGGGGATTATCCCCTATAATCTCCTTTACGCCGATTTCATCCACCCGAACTATCCCGTGGCAGCCGAGGCGGTCCTGAGGGGAGAGACCGGCGTTGTCGACGTCACCAATGTTGGCGGCTCCCAGAAAATCATGGCCTATTCTCCCATCTTCTATGGAGGAGGGCAGTTCGGGCAAAGGGGGATTTTCGGCGGGATCACCATCGGTGCGGAACTCCAAAATTTTCACCGCCCCGCCCTCGAAGCCTCGGCGCTGATCCGCAAGGAGTTCACCCGTTTCGCAAGCGAGACGTGGCTTCTGATCACCATCACCGGTTTTCTCGTCTTCATCGCAGCATGGCGCCTCGCCAGCGGCATCTCCGGCCCCCTGCAGAACCTCATCGCCGGCACCCAGGACATGGCCCGGGGCAAGCTCCACACCCGGGTGCGCGTCACCTCCAAGGACGAGGTGGGCGAGCTCGCCGCCTCGTTCAACGCCATGGCCGAAGAGCTTCGGGATCGGCGTGAGAGGCTTCTGCGAAGCCTCGATGCGCAATGGCGTTCACGCAGGGAGATTCTGCGTGAGCGCAATTTCAAGGAAACGGTCTTCGAGAACATCGAAACGGGAATTCTGATCCTTAACGAATCGTTCGAAGTCACCTCCGCCAACGGGCCCGCGCGAAGGATCCTCGAGCTTCCCTCCATCGTACGACAGAGTCCGCTCACTGTGCTCTTCGCCCACTGGCCCGAGCTCCTCGAGGCCCTCAAGGAGGCCCCTCTCGGTGCGGGGACCGAGCGCTGGAGCCGCTATGTTTCGGCGGAGCGCGCGGGTAAAGTTTTCACGTTCCGTCTGGCCCTGCTCCCTCTGGCTCCAGGGGAGGGGGGGCACATCCTGACGGTCGAAGACCTGACCGAGCGAGTGAACCTGCGACAGAGCATGGAGCGCATGGAGCGGCTCGCATCCCTGGGACGCCTCTCGGCAGGAATCGCGCACGAAGTGCGAAATCCGCTCACGGGAGTCAGTATTTTGCTGGACGAACTCCATGACCGGCTTCTGGCCCAGCCGGCCGACCAGTCGCTCATCCGGCGAGCCCTGCAGGAGATCGAACGCCTGGAGGGCCTTGTCAACGAGCTCCTCAATTTCGCCTCTCTTCCCCGCTCTCCCCTGACCCATGGGGATCTGAACGCCGTACTTCAGGACACCCTCTTTCTCGTCAAGAAGCAGTGCGAGCATTCCGGGATCACCCTGATCACCGAAATCGAAGAGGGCCTTCCAACCTTTCCCCTGGGACCTTCGCGGCTGAAGCAGGCCGTCTTCAACCTCATCACCAACGCCCTGGAGGCGATGCAGAAGGGGGGCGTTCTCACCATATCGGCCGCCGTCTGCGGAGACCAGATCGAGGTGCGATTCGCCGATACGGGGGAGGGGATTCCGACCGATCGGCTACCGCTCATCTTCGAGCCGTTCTACACCAGCAAGGAAGGAGGAACGGGACTCGGTCTCTCCATCACCCACAACATCATTTCCGAGCACGGGGGGCGCATCGAGGTTGAGAGCCAGCTTGGCGAGGGGACGACGTTCATCCTGCGTTTTCCGCTTGAAGGAGGATAGTTAAGTTCAGGTAAGCGGCTCCTGGCTCCTGGCTCCCGAATTTCTGGATTCTTCATTCCGTTTACACTACAATGCAGGCTCGTTTGCACTGACATGGAAGAACGGGGGCAGGAGACAGCATGGACAAGATACTGATCGTCGACGACGAAGCTTTCATCCGTGAAAATCTCGAACGCATTCTCGCCGAGGATGGATTCAGGCCGTTTTCGGTGGACAATGAAGAAGCCGCCGTCCGGATGATCGCCGAGGAGGAGATCGATCTTGTCCTGCTCGATCTCAATCTCGGCAACCGCAGTGGTCTCGACGTGCTGCGCTCCATCCGCGAAATCGACCCCGACCTGCTCGTCATCATCATCACCGGTTACGGAACGGTCGAGAGCGCCGTCGAGGCGCTGAAAATGGGGGCTTACGACTACATCAAGAAGCCCTTCAAGGCCGACGCCATTCATCTCATCGTTCGCCTCGCCCTCGAAACCCAGAGCCTGCGGCGCCAGGTGCGCAGCCTGCGAAGGGCCGGGAAGGACAAGGGCCTTCTGAGCGGCGCCGACATGGTCGGCACCAGCCCCCAATTGCTGCAGGTCTACCGGCAAATCCGCGAGGTCGCCAAGCACGAGACCGCCACGGTCCTCATCACCGGCGAGAGCGGCACGGGAAAAGAACTGGTCGCCCGCGCCATTCACAATCTTTCTCCCCGCAAGGCCCGCCCCCTCATCGAAATCAACTGTGGCTCGCTTCCCTATAATCTTCTCGAAAGCGAACTCTTCGGCCATGAGCGCGGCGCCTTCACCGACGCCAAGACCCGCAAGATCGGACTGCTGGAGGAAGCGAGCAGCGGCACCATCTTTCTCGACGAGATCGGCGAGATGGACCTCAATCTCCAGGTCAAATTCCTGCGAGTCCTGGAGGACCGGAAAATCCGGCGCCTCGGCGGAACGCGCAACATCGACATCGATGTGCGGGTGATCGCCGCGACGAACCGCAACCTCCGTGAGGCCATCGACGAGAAGGCCTTTCGCGAGGACCTCTTCTATCGTCTGAATGTTTTTCCGATTCACATCCCTCCCCTTCGGGAGCGCCGCGAAGACATTCCCCCGCTTCTCGACTATTTCCTCAAGCGCTTCGGTCTCGAGTTCAGCAAGGGGAACCGCGAGGTCTCCCGCGAGGCTCTCGATCTGCTCATGCGCTACCACTGGCCGGGGAACGTACGGGAGCTGCGCAACATGGTCGAGCGCATCTGCATCATGACCAGCGCTGAAGTCATCCGCCCCGAGCACCTGCCGCGGGAGATCTGGGGGGAGTCTCCGCGCAAGGAGGCGGATTTCTCCTTCGAGATCCCCCCGGAGGGAATTCTTCTCGAGGACGTCGTCGGGCGCATCGAAAAGGACATCATCGCCAAAGCCGTCGCCATCACCGGGGGAAACGTGGCAAAGACCGCCCGCCTCCTCAACGTACCCCGCGGAACCTTGCGCTATAAGCTCGAGAAGTATGAGATCGAGGTGAGCGACTGACCTGAATGGCGCTAGTTTAAGCCCCTCTTGCTACTGCTATGGAGTAAACACGGGACTGTCCCCGGCCCCATCGGGGGCTGTCCCAGATGTTTACGGGCTATGCAACTGTGGTGGTTCGCGCCGCAAAAGCCAGGGACAGCCCCCTGCGGGGACAGTCCCGGTTTTGCTGACATCCGTTTCCTTAAACTAGCGCCATTCGCGACTGACCTCGATATGATCCTGCTGATTCTCTCCATTCCGCTTTCACTTCTCTGCTTTTATCTCGCCTTCCTGGCATGGCGTCGCCGCTATCGCCGTCATGCCGCCGTCCTGGCATTCTTCGGATTCTTCTTTCTCGCAGCGGGTGTCGTCTCCGGAGTGATTACGGCATTGAGCTACCAGTCTCTCCGATTCTAGCGCGCCGTGCGCGGCCGACTGCGTTTTCATGGCGCAAAAAGATATTTGAGAGATCGGTTGCGGCGCCTTGTCAATCGCGTTGGACTCAGACGACGGAATCTATTGGGTGAGTTCCTCCTGCGTTGGACGGGATCTTGGCGATGTGCAGCGGGAAAACAGCGGTGAATCGTGGTTATACTCTGGGAGGTGGCCAAAATTCACCTTTATGGGCTCATTTCTGGCCAGTCAAATAGGGACTTTTTGCAAAATGCGGCCGAAATACGCCATTTTTTACGAGGGGAGTTGGGACAATGTTGAAAGGATCTTTATAACGATATTTGGGCAAGTCGCCCTTCTCAAAGTCTAAGTGCCCGGAATTTAAAGGAGGAGCAGTCTGAAATTTTAACGCCGTTTGGTTTGGCGAAGGGTTGGCATTATGGTTGCTCTACTGGTGGCATTCCGTATTTCTTTTATTTCCCTCAAGCCTTGGAGAGCCACTCATGATGACAACCGCCTGGAACCGTCTCTGGGAGATGCACGATGAGGTCAAGGGCCTCGTGCTCTACAGCCCCCGTGCCATGCTGCGCAAATTGAAAAAGGACCATCTCCATTTCAGCAACGGACGCCAGGAGCGCGAGGTCGATCTTGCCGATGAGATGGAAGAGGCGCCGGCTGAGCACACGCGCCGCATCACGGCGGGACCCGGCGGAGTGCAGGAGGGCGAGCCCCGCGAGTACACCGGTCGCCAGAAGATGGGCCTGTGGCTCGGTCCGCTCCTCTTCATCCTCATGCTGATCATTCCGGCGCCGGCGGGCATGGAGCCCATGGCCCAGAAAATGGCCGCGATCGCCCTGTTGATGGCGACCTGGTGGATGTGCGAATCGCTCCCGATCCCCGCCACGAGCCTTCTGCCCATCGTCCTTTTCCCCGCATTGGGGATCATGTCCACCGGCAACGCAACCACTCCCTATGCGAACCATCTTATCTTCCTTTTCATGGGGGGCTTCATTATCGCTCTTTCCATGCAGCGCTGGAACCTGCACCGCCGCATCGCCATGAATATCGTCAAGGTCGTCGGCTTCTCTCCGAGCCGCCTGATCTTCGGCTTCATGGTCGCTACCGCGGCGCTTTCGGCCTTCGTTTCCAATACGGCCACCGCCGTCATGATGATGCCGATCGGTCTGGCGATCATCGCCCACGTCATCCACGAGGGGAAGAAAGAGGGGCTCGACAAGCACATCGACTTTTCCCCCGAAAAATTCGCCTTCGGACTCAACCTGATGCTGGGGATCGCCTTTGCCGCCTCCATCGGCGGGATGGCAACCCTCATCGGCACCCCCCCCAATACCGTCCTTGCCGGCTACCTGCAGAAAACCTATGGATATGAGATCACTTTCGCCAAGTGGCTCATGGTCGGCGTCCCGCTGGTCGTCATCATGCTTCCGCTGTGCTGGTTCTGGCTGACCCGCATCATCAATCCGATGAAGCTTAAGAAAGTCCCCGGCGGACGCGAGCTTATCAACGAAGAACTGCGCGCCATGGGGCAGATGAACGCCGGTGAACGCTGGACCGCTCTTGTCTTCGGCTGCACTGCGCTCTGCTGGATCTTCGCCCAGCAGATTTCGGCGATTTTCCCCAATCCGGCCTTCATCACCGATGCAACCATCGCCATGGCGGGGGGACTGATTCTCTTTCTGATTCCCGTCAACATGAAAAAGAACCTCTTCGTCATGGACTGGCACTGGGCCACGAAGATGCCCTGGGGAGTTCTGATCCTCTTCGGCGGCGGTCTCGCCCTGGCTGACGGTTTCAGCAAGACGGGGCTCGCCACCTGGATCGGCAATCAGGTCAGCCTGCTGGAAAACGCTCCCGTTCTGGTTCTGGTGATCGCGGTGGCTACGCTCATCATCTTCCTTACCGAGATGACCTCCAACACCGCCACCGCCGCCATGTCGATGCCGATCCTCTCGGCAGTGGCCATCGGACTGGGCCAGAACCCCCTGCTCCTCATCGTTCCTGCAGCCATCGCCGCGTCGTGTGCTTTCATGCTGCCGGTCGCCACCCCCCCCAACGCCATTGTCTTCGGCTCCGGGTATGTGACGATTCCCCAGATGGTGCGCAGCGGTTTTGGCCTGAACATCATCGGCGTGATCCTGGTGACGGCTCTGACCTACGCCCTGGTCATCCCGGTCTTCGGCGTCGTTCTGAACGAACTGCCGACCTGGGTCGCCATGGCCAAGTAATCGACCCGCTGGTACAAGGCCCTCCCCGGGGCCCGTGCCCCGCTCCCGGCCTCCTCCGGAGCGGGGCTTTTTTATGCCTGGAGTGAGGAGTTGGTAGTGGGAGTGAGGAGTGAGGAGTGAGGAGAAAAATTGCCGTTTGATGTCAAACGGTGTTAAAAGAAAGGGAAACAGTCGAAGGAGATTCTTTTTTGCGCCGTCGCAGATTTGAAATCGAGGGGATCGTGCAGGGGGTCGGCTTTCGCCCCTTCGTCTTTTCGCTCGCTCGTCGATACGCCCTTGCGGGGTGGGTTCTCAACGACGCACGGGGAGTGAGCATCGAGGCGCAGGGAGATGAGGAGGCCCTGGGCGCCTTCGCTCGCGCCCTGCAGCGGGAGCACCCCCCACTGGCGGTCATCACCGGTTTTCACGTCGAAGAGATCGCGCCACAGGAGGAGGGCGAGTTTTCCATTCTCGCCAGCCGGGACGAGACACGCAGGAGCGCACAGATCGCGCCGGACACCTGGGTCTGCCCCGAGTGCCTCGCGGAGCTCTTCGACCCCGCCGACCGCCGGTACCGCTATCCGTTTATCAACTGCACCAACTGCGGACCCCGCTACTCCATCGTAACCGCCGTTCCTTACGACCGCCCCAGCACGACCATGGTCGATTTCCCGCTCTGCGCGGCGTGCCTTGCCGAATACGAAGACCCCGTTTCTCGCCGTTTTCACGCACAGCCCAATGCCTGCGTCGAATGCGGCCCTCGGCTTTCTCTTCGAGACGCCGAGGGAGCGCTGCTGCCTTGCGACGACCCGGTGATGGCCGCCGTCGCTCTGCTCAGGGATGGAAAGATCGTGGCGATCAAGGGACTGGGGGGGTACCATCTCGCCGTCGATGCGCGCAGCGGCGAGGGGGTCGCCGAACTTCGTCGGCGCAAGGTGCGCGACGAAAAGCCTTTCGCCCTCATGTCCTTCGATCTTGACGATGTGGCTCGCTACGCCCGTTTCGATGAAACCGAAGCGCGCCTCCTCAGCGGCGCCGAGCGTCCCATCGTCCTGCTGCGTCAACGTGAAGAGCACCCCCTCTCTCCCCTTGTCGCTCCCCGCAACCGGTATTTCGGCGTCATGCTTCCGTACACGCCGCTGCACTATCTCCTGCTGAAAGATTCGTTCACGGCCCTGGTCATGACGAGCGGCAACCACTCCGACGAGCCGATCGCCTTTGAAGACGGCGATGCGCAGGAGCGCCTCGGGGGGATCGCCGATGCCTTTCTGACCCACGACCGGCGCATTCACATCCGCACCGACGACTCCATCGCGCGCACCATGTCGGGGCGTCCGCTGCTGCTGCGTCGCTCGCGCGGATACGTCCCCCGGGGGGTTCTTCTGCCTCGATCGCAGCCATGTGTCCTGGCAGTGGGAGGGGAGCTCAAGAACACGGTCTGCCTGACACGGGACGATCGCGCCTATCTGAGCCATCACGTGGGGGATCTGAAGAATCCCGAAACGTTCTCCTCTTTTTGCCGGACGGTCGATCACCTCAGGGCGATCCTCGATCTCACTCCGGAGATCGTCGCCCACGATCTGCACCCCGACTACGATTCGTCCCGCTATGCCGAGGCGTTCCCGAACGCTCGAAAAGTGGCGGTGCAGCATCACCATGCCCATCTTGCGAGCTGCCTGGCCGAGCATGGGACTGAAGAGGACGCCATCGGCGTCATCTTCGACGGGATCGGGTACGGTGCGGACGGCCGAATCTGGGGGGGAGAATTTCTCGTCGGCGATCTGACCGGCTACCGGCGCGCAGGGCATCTGGCCTATGCGGCGATGCCGGGAGGGGATGCCGCGACGAAGGAGCCGTGGCGCATGGCCCTTTCATACATCTACCAGGTCTACGGAAGGGATTATCCTGCGCTTCCTTTCCTGGAAGAGATCGAGGCGTCTGCCGTGCGGATCGTGCTGCAGATGATTGAGAAAGGGTTCAATTCCCCCATGACCTCCAGTTGCGGACGCCTCTTCGACGCCGTCGCCGCCCTGTGCGCCCTGCGGACGACGGTCAGCTACGAGGGGCAGGCCGCCCTCGAACTGGAGATGATCCTGGACCCGAAGGAGACGGGGAGCTATCGCTGCGATCTGCGCCGTGATCAACACGGATGGATCGTCGATCCCTCTCCCCTGATCCGGGGAGCCGTGGAAGACCTTCTCGAGGGCGCGCCCGCCGCAGTCGTCAGCGCCCGATTCCACCGGGCTCTGGCGCAGATCGTCGCCGCCATGTGCCGTCGCCTCCGCGATGAGGGCGCCCCTGGGCGCGTCGTCCTCTCCGGAGGGGTTTTCCAGAATCTTTTTCTGACCGAAAGCGCCTCGGCGCTCCTTCGCGCGGATCGCTTCGAGGTCCTTACCCATTCTTTGGTCCCTCCGAACGACGGAGGTCTCTCCCTGGGACAGGCGGCCGTGGCTGCAAGAGCGTGAGTGCTGACGGCAGCGTCATCTGCTGCGAACCTGTTGATCCCGTACGAGGCTGCGTTATTCTGAGGCAAACGGAGGCCGAACATGGACGAACTGCTCAGATCGATCCGGGAGCGAACCGTCATTCTCGTTGTCGGCGCCGGCGTTTCAATGAACCTCGGACTCCCCTCGTGGGAAGAGCTGATCTGCCGGATGGGGACCGACCTCGGATACGACCCCCAGGAATTCATCCGCCTCGGACATTATCAGGCGCTCGCCGAGTATTACCGGATCCGCAAAGGAGATCTGACCGAACTTTCCCGCTGGATGGACAGCACATGGCATCGCCCTCCGGGTGAGAAGCGGCTCGCCGAATCACGCATCCATGAACTCATCGTCAAACTCGATTTTCCCATCCTCTACACCACCAATTACGACCGCTGGCTTGAGAAGGCGTTTGAGCTGTACGAGCGTCCTTTTGTGAAGGTCGTCACCGTCAACGATCTCGTGAATGTGCGTGATGGGATGACTCAGATCATCAAATACCACGGCGACTTCGACGATCCAGACACTCTCATTTTGAACGAGGTGAGCTTTTTCGAGCGTCTCGAATTCGAATCTCCGCTCGATATCAAGCTGCGCTCAGACTCTCTGGCGCGTTCGGTCCTCTTTATCGGCTACAGCCTCTCCGATATCAATCTGCGCCTTCTTTTCTATCGCCTCTCCCGCCTGTGGGAGCGTTTTCCTGGCGGGGAGCGACCCCGCTCCTACCTCTTCAGCCCCGTGCATAATCCTGTTCAGGAGGCGGTACTCGCCCATTGGGGGATCACCATGATTTCCCCCGAGCGCGACGATCCCGGCAATGCGCTTCTGGGATTTCTGAGCACCCTGGCCGGGGAGCGATGAGCCGAGCTGATTTGTCACCATGGAAATCGCGTGTTAAAATTCAAAGAACTCAAGCCGCAAAGGAGGCAGCCATGGTCGACAGAGTGCGCCAAGTGGTCGCCGATCTCCTCAAGCGGTTTTTCCCGGCTCCGGTTCCGATCCCTGTCAGGGTCGAGGAGAAGCCGTTCAGACGTTGACTCGCTTCCGCCGCGTTTCCAGCGGCGGAAGCTTTTCCCGGTCCCGGAAATCTTCCATTCCTGCTACGTCCCCTGCTGCATGCATTCGCCTTTGTGAGCTTTTTCATGCCGACTGAGAATGTCCTCTTTGCTTTTGCTCTGACCTTGATGGCGGGTCTCGCCACGGGCGTCGGGAGCGCTATCGCCTTCTTCACCCGTCACACCAACACCCGTTTTCTCTCGGTGGCTCTCGGCTTTTCGGCCGGGGTCATGATCTTCATTTCGCTGGCCGAACTCCTGCCTGAAGCGCAGCAAGGGCTCGCCGAGACGCTCGGCAGCGCACAGGCCGGAGCTTGGTGGGCGCTGGCGGCCTTTGTCGCCGGACTTCTTTTCATCGGCATCATCGACCGGCTCGTCCCCTCCTACGAAAACCCCCACGAGATGCACAAGGTCGAGGAGATCGCCGCCGCAGAGAAGCTCCCGCAGGACGCGCGTCTTCTTCGCATGGGGTACATGACGGCCATCGCCATCGCCATCCACAACTTCCCCGAGGGGCTGGCCACCTTCGCCGTGGCCCTTCACGAGCCGGCCCTTGGCGTCTCCATCGCCGTCGCCGTCGCCATTCATAACATCCCGGAAGGGATCGCCGTTTCGGTGCCGATCTATTACGCCACCCGCAGCCGCGCCAAAGCCTTCTTCTATTCATTCGCCTCGGGGCTGGCCGAACCCCTTGGCGCCCTGGTCGGCTTTCTCATCCTTCGCCCCTTCTTCAGCGAGACCCTCAGCTATCTCCTGTTTGCCGGTGTTGCGGGGATCATGGTCTACATCTCCTTCGACGAACTCCTCCCCGCCGCCCGCGAATACGGAGAGCATCACCTCTCCCTCTACGGACTTGTGGTGGGGATGCTGGTGATGGCGGTGAGCCTGATTCTCTTTCTCTGACCTGAATCCGTGAGGAGTGAGGGGTTGGGAGTGGGGAGGAAAACACAAGGCGACCCTTCGGAGGGGTCGCCTTTGTTGTCTTGCGCTTGCGAGAAGAGCTTCAGTGCAGTGATTTCTTCCGGGCGTCCAATGAGATGACTTCCCCGGGAGTCTTGCGCTTTTTCCCCTCCGCAAAGGTTTCCGGATCACGGATGGCTGCCTCGAATTGCTGAACGCCTTCCCAGAAGATCTCCACCATGCGGTTCATCCGGGAGATCGGGTCTTTGCAGAGGCTCAGCTCCTGATCGATCCGGAACTGAAGACCGAAGGCGCGGGCGCGGTGCTCCTCCGGAAAACTCTGGATGGCCTCGTCGATAATCCGTTTCCGCAGCCTTTCGAAAGCCTCGGGATCGCTAGCATGCAGTTCGCCGAGACGGGCGATGTCGTCCATGGGATCGTGACGCTCCATACAGCTCCCTCCTTTCTTCTCCCACTCTATCGCGTTTTTCCGCTTTGGCAACACAATAATTAAAGAGCTCAAATTTTTATGCGGACGTGATCTCTGGTTGACATCGCTTCGGAGCGTCTTAGAGTACCTTTAACCTGAATTCGTGAGGAGTGAGGGGTCAGGAGTGAGGAGAAGCTTCTTGTGGTATTGTTCTGCAAAATGGTCGTGAATTTGATAAATCAATCTCACAGATTCAGGTTTAAAGCAGGTCTTCAGACGGAATGACAAGAAAGGGGCGGAAAATGAAGGGAAAAGCGACAGGGCGCCGGCTATGGGCCATCCCGGAGGGATACATCCCAGGGGAGAGCCACGGACCGGAACCACAAATGACCAGTCATGAAACGGCATGCCTGCTCAATACCAGCAATGATGTGGCGCACATCGAGATCAGCATATATTTCGAAGACCGCGAGCCGGCGGGCCCTTACCGCATCACCGTTCCGGCGCGGCGCACGGTGCATCTGCGCTTCAACGATCTTGACGACCCGGAAACGATACCGAGAGACACTGATTACGCCTCGATCATCGAATCGGATATCCCTATCGTCGTTCAGCATACGCGTCTCGATTCGCGGCAGGCGGAGAACGCCCTGCTGAGCACTATCGCTTTCCCGGCAGATTGAGGGGGGAGGGGAGCTAATCGGCAACGCCGATCTTGTGCCGGTAGACGAGTTCGCCGCCGTACCAGCCGGCGACGCCGACGAGGGCCGCAGCGAGGATGGAGAGGATCACCCCCCAGGGGTAGATCGCTCCGGCCGTATCGTCCCAGCGCACCAGGATGTTCCAGAAGGTGAAGAGCAGGGCGAGAGTGGCCGCGCCGACGTGGAGCCATCCGGCCATCTGTTCACGCACCCGTCGCACCGTGATGAAGTCGACGAGACCGACCCCGGCGGAAACGGCGCCCGAGATGAATCCCAGGACGACGAGCCACCAGGACGCCCGCGCCCAGAAGAGGTCGCGGGTGATTCCGAAGGCGAGGTCCGAGAAGGGAAGGAGGAGCAGAAGTGTGATCGGGATGGGGATCCCCATCGGGTGCAGGGGGTGTCCGCCGATCGATGCCGTGCTTCGAACCCCGCCTGGATGTTCTGGCGCCATGAAGGAATCCTCCCGAAAGCTCTCATTGTATTTTTACTGTACAGCTTTGATTAAAGCTAGCTTCGCGAAGCGGAATGTCAAGAAGGCCTTTCGGCTTCCAGGGGGAGATAGAAAGAAAACGTGCTCCCCGGACCGGAATTTGAAGAGGCCCGGATCTCTCCCCCCATTTTCTCGACCAGCCCCTTGCAGATGGCCAGACCGAGTCCGGCGCCGTCGAAGGAGCGGGTGGAGGTGGCGTCGAGCTGGGTGAAGGGACGAAAGAGAAGATCGATCTTGTCCGAATCGATGCCGATGCCGCTGTCGCGCACCGTGAAGCGGATCGACTCTTTTTCGGGAAGACAGTTGGGACACAAAGAGATCTCCACCTCCACCCATCCTTCGGAGGTGAACTTCACGGCGTTCTCCACAAGGTTGCGCAGAATGCACTGCAGGTGGCGCTCATCTGCGGTGACCCGCTTGGGAAGATCGGGCGCCAGGCTCAGACGCAGCTCGAGTCCCTTGCGGTGGACCTGCTCCTGGAAAGGTGCGAGCACCTCGCGGATAGACCGGGAAAGATCGAATCTCTCCAGCGTCAGGACAAGGGTGTCGGCTTCCAGTTCGGAGAATTGAAGGATTTCTTCGATGAGCAGCAGCAGGGAGTCGGCAGATGAGAGGGCGGTCTCGAGGTAGCGCCTCTGCTCGGGAGAAAGCTCTCCGGCAAGCGCGAGCTCGACCATTCCCATGAAGACCGTCATGGGGGTGCGGATTTCGTGGCTGACTGTGGCGAGAAAACGGCTTTTGGCCTGACTCGCCTCTTCGGCATCGGCTTTGGCCCGGCGCAGCACCCGCTCGGACTCTTTGGCGACCGTGACGTCGAAGAAGTCGGCGACTGCGCCGGAGATCTCTCCTCCCTCATCGTACAGGGGAAGAGCGTTCAACTGGATGTGCAGTTTCTCCTTCTCGGCATTCTCGAGGGTGTAGATTTCACCTCGGACCGTCTCTCCGCTCAGCACCCGGTTCAAGGGGTACTCGCCGGGATGCAGAGACTTTTCGTCCTCCGCCAGGAGCCGCAGATGCGGGTTGTCGAAGTGCTGACCGATGAGAGCGTCCCGGGAGAGCCCCATAATGCGCCTGGCGCTGTTGTTGGAATAGGTGACGCGCCCCTGGAGGTCGACGGCGACCACTCCGCAGACGATGGTGTCGAGGACTCCCTGGAGACAGTCGGGGTTGTCCAGAAGTTTTTTGAACGCCTTCTCTTCCGCCTGTTTCTGATCGTCATTCATGCAGATCCTCCATCAAGCCAGGCTCTTGAAAGTGGCACAATTTTAACTGCTCCTTTAGTGAAAGCCAACGGCAGAATGAGTAAATGCTTATAATTAAGGTCTGGATTTGGCACTTTCTTACTATTTCAAAGGGTTGCGCCTTTATGGGGGGGAGATAAACTGGAGATAAGAGGGAGAGATTGGCGATGCTCCAGGCAAAACTCCAGATGCTCGAAGCGATCCGGAGCGACTGGCGATATGTCCGTTCGGTAACGGGCAAAGAGGCGCCGGACGCACGCGTGATGGCGGCGCTGGACGAAGTGCCGCGGGAGGAGTTCGTTCCTTCTCACCTGCGCGGGGCGGCCTACGAGAACCGGGCGCTCCCCATCGAGGACGGACAGACGATTTCTCAGCCCTTCATCGTGGCCCTGATGACCGATCTGCTCGTGCCTGAACCTGACGATGTCATCCTGGAGATCGGGACGGGATCAGGATACCAGGCCGCCATTCTGTCGCGCCTGGTGAAGAAGGTCTACAGCATCGAGATTGTCGCGGATCTGGCTGATCGTGTTGTTCGCCGCTTCGAACGCCTCGGGTACGGCAATATCGAGGTGCGCAGCAGCGACGGCTACGAGGGGTGGCCGGAACATGCCCCCTATGACGGGATCATCGTCACCGCCGCAGCGCCGCACGTTCCCCCCCCTCTCATCGCGCAGCTAAAAATCCGTGCGCGCCTGGTGATCCCGGTCGGCGCCTTCTCCATGGGACAGGAGCTTCTGATGCTGGAGAAGGACGATTCGGGCGAAATCGTCACACGGGATGTGCTGGGCGTCGCCTTCGTCCCTCTGACCGGAGGGTACGGCAAAAAGACGGAGGAATGAGAACCGGGACTTCCGTCGACTACGAAAGGAGGAACCATGGAAAGCAGGGATATCAGGCATGAGCTGGATAATCGCCGAGGCGCCGATCACACCTTTATCAAATGGTGGCGCCGGGAGCACGACTTCGTCGATTTCGAGCTTCTTGACCGCTTTGAGGAGCGCCTGGCGAAAGAGGAGGGGATCAAATGGCTGGAGGGATTCCAACTCCTGGACACCGAGCAGATGTGGCAGGAACTGCACAACCACTTCCCCGACCGGGTGCGGCGGGAGAATCGCCGGGAAGGAGAGGTGCTCGTCTGGAATCGTCCCGGAAAAGACGAGAAGGTATGCCGCTTCACCCCTGAGAATCTCATGACGATTTTCGATGTCGAAACGCGTGGAGTCGTCGTCGATTCCGGAGCGGGGTGACGGCTTTCCAAATTCGTGAGAAGTGAGGGGTGAGAGTGAGGAGTAAAAGCGTAGGCCTCCTAAAGATTTTACGTTTCACTCCTCACTTCCTCCCGGCGCGCCGCCAGAAACTCACCGAGAATGCGCGCCGTGTGGGATTCGCCTCCTGCGGCGATTTCTTCCGGCGTGCCGACGGCGGTCAGTCTCCCTCCTCCTTCGCCCCCCTCGGGACCCAGGTCGATGAGCCAGTCGGCCTCGGCGAGGACATCGAGATTGTGCTCGATGACGAGAACTGTATTCCCCCCCTCCGTCAGGCGATGAAGAACATCGATGAGTTTCTCCACATCGGCCATGTGTAGCCCGATGGTCGGCTCGTCGAGAATGTAGAGAGCGGCTGTGCGCTGCGTGCCGCGAGCGGAACCCTCCTTCGCCAGTTCCGTCACGAGCTTGATGCGCTGGGCTTCCCCTCCCGAGAGGGTGGGGCTTGGCTGCCCGAGGGTGAGGTAGCCGAGGCCGACGTCGTGCAGGAGTTTCAAGGCGTGATGGATCTTCGGGTGCGCGACGAAGAACTCGACCCCCTCCTCAACGTCCATGGCGAGAACATCACCGATCGTCTTCCCCTTGTAGCGTACAGCCAGAGTCTCCGGGGTGAAGCGCGCTCCGGCGCAGAGGTCGCAGGGAATGCGCACGTCGGGGAGAAAGCTCATCTCGATCTTTTTGATCCCCTGGCCCTCGCATTCGGGGCAGCGCCCCTCCTTGAGGTTGAAGGAGAAGCGCCCAGGTCCGTAGCCGCGCAAGCGGGCCTCGGGAGTGCCGGCGAAGAGGCGGCGGATCTCGTCCCAGAAGCCGACGTAGGTCGCCGGACATGAACGCGGAGTCTTGCCGATGGGGGTCTGGTCGACCTCCAGAACGCGGCGCACCTCCTCCCACCCCCGGATCTCGCGACATCCCTGCACCTGAATCTTTCCCTTGTCCTTGGACGAGCCCCCTCTCGCGCCGACCAGGCGTCTGAGGTTTTCGTGCAGAACGTGGCGCACCAGGGTGCTCTTTCCGCTGCCGGAGACGCCGCTGATCCCCACCATGCGCCCCAAAGGAAAGGCGACGTGCAGGTCCTTCAGGTTGTGGCGCGTCGCACCGACGACTTCGATAGTCGCTGCGCCGAACCCCGGAGGGCGCCTGCGGGTCATGGGGTGAATGAGAGGGCGGGCCAGCAGCCGGCCGGTGACCGATTCGGGGTTGGCCATCAGGTCGGCGACCGACCCGGCGGCGACGACATGCCCTCCGCGCACGCCGGCGCCGGGGCCGAGATCAATGACGTGCTCAGCGCGGCGGATCGTCTCCTCATCGTGCTCGACCACGACGATAGTGTTCCCTTTCCCCTCGAGTTTCCCGAGGGTGTCGAGGAGCATGCGGTTGTCGCGCGGATGCAACCCGATGGTCGGTTCGTCGAGGATATAGCAGACCCCCCGCAGGCTGGAGCCGAGCTGGGCCGCCAGGCGGATGCGCTGGGCCTCTCCCCCCGAGAGAGTCGGCGCGGCGCGGTCGAGGCAGAGATACGAGAGCCCCACCTCCCGCAGGAAGGCGAGGCGCGAGCGCAGCTCGGACAGGATGTCACGGGAAACTTCGGCTGCGCGCCCCGCAAGCGTCAGCTCTCGAAAGTAGGCCTCGATCCTTTCGACCGGCAGGGACGTCAGGTCGGCGATGCTGTGTCCATCGAAAAGCACCGCGAGGGACTCGGGACGCAGACGCCGCCCCCGGCAGTCGGGGCAGACCTTCTCTTCCCCCTCGTACCAGGCGTTCCACCAGATCTCTTCCCCCGTTTGCTCGGCGTCGAACCCGGCAAGGAGCGCCCCCGTTCCGAAGCAGGTCGGACACCAGCCGTGCCTCGAATTGAACGAGAAGAGGCGCGGATCGGGTTCGGAGAAGCTGAGCCCGCATCCGGGGCAGGCCCGCCGGGTGGAGAAGATCGTTTCCCCCTTCTGTCGCTTCTCCCCGGTGACCCGCTTGGGGGAGGCGACGATGACAATCCCCTTGCCGTAATCGAGGGCGAGGGCGAGAACGCGGCGCAACTCCTCCTCCGACTCCGGAGCGACGCCGAGGCGAGCGACAGGGAGCTCGATGGTGTGTTCCCGGAAACGGTCGAGGCGGGGCCAGTCGTCTGTCGGGGTGGCGATGCCGTCGACCCGGAGGTGAGAAAACCCCTTGGCCGCCGCCCACTTGGCTAGATCGGTGTAGTATCCCTTGCGCGCCGTCACCAGCGGCGCGAGGATTTCAACCTGCCGTCCCCGCCATTCCCCCATGACCCGGGCGAGGATCGCCTCGGCGCTCTGTGGCTCGATGGGGATGTCGCACGCCGGGCAGTGCTGCACGCCGAGCTTGACGAAGAGCAGGCGCAGGAAATGGTAGATCTCCGTCATCGTCGCCACCGTGCTCTTGCGTCCTCCGCGACTGGTGCGCTGCTCGATGGCGACGGTGGGGGGAATGCCGAAGATGGCGTCGACCTCCGGACGCGCGGCGGGCTGCACGAACTGCCGGGCGTAGGCATTGAGCGATTCGAGATAGCGCCTCTGCCCCTCGTTGAAGAGGATGTCGAAGGCGACGGTGCTCTTTCCGCTGCCGCTGATGCCGGTGATGACAGTGAATTTCCCCCGGGGAATCTCCAGGTCGATGTCGCGCAGGTTGTGCTCCCGGGCGCCGCGGATGGTGATCGATTCGCCCGGTGAAATCCCCCCCGGCCCCCCTTTGTCAAAGGGGGGAGAAGGAATATTTCCCCCCTTTGACAAAGGGGGGTGAGGGGGGATTTGAAGGCTTGCCATATGCGCCGCATACTCCCGCAGGCTCCTCCCCGTGTGGCTCGACGGATGCGCCGCCACCTCCTGCGGCGTTCCGGCGCAGACGATCTCCCCCCCGGCGTCCCCCCCCTCGGGGCCGAGGTCGATGATCCAGTCGGCGCAGCGGATGACGTCGAGGTTGTGCTCGATGACGACCAGGGAGTGTCCAGCGCCCAGCAGCCTTCGGAAAGCGCCGAGAAGACGCGCGATGTCGTCGAAATGCAGCCCCGTCGTCGGCTCATCGAGCAAAAACAGTGAGGCATGAGGAGTGAGGAGTGAGGAGGAACTGCGGGTGGCGGATTTCGCCTCGACCAGGTGTCCGGCGAGTTTGAGGCGCTGGGCCTCTCCCCCTGAGAGGGTCGGGACCGGCTGTCCGAGCCTGAGGTACTCGAGACCCACCGCCGCCAGCGGTTCGAGGTGCCGCACCACTTCCGGAGCATCGGCGAAAAAGGCGCAGGCCTCGGCCACCGTCATCTCCAGGACCTCGGCGATGGAGCGGCCATGGCCGCCTCCAGTGGGGACGACCTTTACTTCCAGGATTTCCGGGCGGTAGCGTCGTCCGTCGCATTCGGGGCAGCGCAGGTAGACGTCGGAGAGGAACTGCATCTCCACATGCTCGAAGCCGTTTCCGCCGCAGGCCGGGCAACGCCCTGCCCCCGAGTTGAAGCTGAAGGCGCCCGCGGTGTAGCCGCGCTCCTTCGCCACGGGGTCGGCGGCGAAGATCTTGCGGATGGCGTCGAAAGCTCCGACATAGCTCGCCGGATTGGAGCGCGTCGTGCGTCCGATGGGACTTTGGTCGACCAGGACGACGTCGCGCACCCCCTCGAACCCGCGGATCTCCCGGTGCGCTCCCGGCATCTCCGCCGGTTTCCCCTTGAGCTTGGAGAGGGCGTGATAGAGGACGTCCTGGATGAGAGTGCTCTTGCCGCTTCCCGAGACCCCCGTGACAACTACCAGGCGGTTCAGGGGGATGGAGACGTCGATCTGCTTCAAATTGTTCGCTGCCGCCCCGATGATCTCCAGCGTGTCGGCAGTTCCCGTAGGGGCGGCGGCTCTTGTGCCCCCCCTCGACCAGCCCGGCTCCGGATAATCGGCCAGAGCGGTCCCGACCTGCTTTTTCCCCGAAAGGTAATCCCCCGTCAGCGACCCCTGCGCCTTCAGGATGTCCTGCGCCGGGCCGAAAAAGACAATCTCTCCTCCGCGCTCTCCGGGACCGGGTCCGATATCGAGGAGACGATCGGCGGCGAGAATGACCTGGGGGTCGTGCTCCACCACCAGGAGCGAATTTCCGGCATCGCGCAGCCTGTGCAGCACCGAGACGATGCGCTCCATGTCCCGGGGGTGCAGTCCGATGCTCGGCTCGTCGAGGACGAAAAGGGTGTTGACCAGGCTCGTGCCGAGAGCCGTCGTCAGGTTGATGCGCTGCACCTCTCCCCCGGAGAGGGTGCGCGACTGCCGATCGAGGGTGAGATACCCGAGCCCGACCTCCACCAGGTAGCGCAGACGCGAGCGGATCTCGGTGAGAAGCAGGTCGGCCGCCTCGTCGAGGGGGGCGGGGAGGCGCAACTCCTCAAAGAAGGCAAGGCACTGGTCGATGGGCAGAAGCATGACCTCATGGATGTTCAGAGACCGGCTTGGGGACTGGCTCCTTTTCGAAGAAAAGGCGCCTGTCCCCTGTCCTGTCTCTGTCCCCTGTCCTGTCGCCTCATTCATCGGGGACAGGCGCATTGCGGAGCCAGTCCCCTGTGAGCCAGTCCCCCCAAGGCTCCACAGCAACGCTTCGGGCTTCAGGCGCGCACCGTTGCATGCCGGGCAGATGTCGTAGGCGCGGTAGCGCGACAGCAGGACCCGGATGTGCATCTTGTAGGCCTTCGTCTCCAGCCAGTCAAAGAAGCGGCGGCATCCGTACCAGAGTCCATCGTCCCAGCTCCCTTCCCCCTCGATCACCCAGTGGCGCTCCTCATCGGTCAGATCCCGCCAGGGGACGTCGAGGCGCACGCCGCGCTTTTTCGCAAACTTCACCAAGTCGTCCTGGCACTCCCGGTTGCTCTCGGTCTGCCACGGCTTGATCGCTCCCTCGGCCAGCGTCTTCCCCTCATCCGGGATGACGAGGCCGTAATCGATGCCGATGACGCGCCCGAACCCCCTGCACGTGTCGCAGGCTCCGACGGGAGAGTTGAAGGAGAAGAGGTGGGGGGCCGGATCGTGATAGGCGAGGTCGCAGTCGGGGCAGTGCAGGGCGCTCGAGAAGCGCCGGGGAACTCCTCCCTCAGCCCTGTAAACGCTCACATGCCCCTGCCCGGCCTTCAGCGCCCCTTCCAGACTTTCCAACAGGCGCTGGCGTTTGGCAGGGTCGAGACGAAGACGGTCCTGGACGATTTCGAGATGCTTCCCGACTTCGCTGTGAATGCGCGTGTATCCCTGCCTGGCGAGGAGTTCTTTGACCTCGTCTGCTGAGAAGTTGTGGGGGATAGTGACGGGGAAAACGATCAGGACGCGCTGTGCGCCCCAGTCCTCCAACAGGCGTCCGGCGATGCTCTCCGGGGTGTCGCGGCGCACCTCGGCTCCGCACCCCTTGCAGAAAAGGCGGGCGGCGCGGGCGAAGAGGAGTTTGAGATGGTCGTTGAGCTCGGTCATCGTCCCGACGGTGGAGCGTGAAGTGCGCACCGGGTTCGTCTGGTCGATGGCGATGGCGGGGGGGATTCCCTCAATGCGCTCGACCTGCGGCTTGTCCATGCGGTCGAGGAACTGCCGGGCGTAGGGGGAGAACGTCTCGACATACCGGCGCTGCCCCTCGGCATAGATGGTGTCAAAGGCGAGGGACGACTTGCCTGAGCCTGAAACACCCGTTACGACGACCAGCTCTCCCAGCGGAATATCGAGGTCGAGCCCCTTCAGATTGTTCTGGCGGGCTCCGCGAACCCGTATGCACTCTTTTTCTTCGGACACCTGAACGCTTTCCATAGAGGAGTTTTTCGGTCATGAACAATCAGATAGATTAATCGATCGCGGCGTTCAGGTCAAATTGATGGGAGTTGAGAGTTGAGAGTTGGGAGTTGGGAGTTGGGAGTTGGGAGTTGGGAGTTGGGAGTTGGGAGTTGGGAGTTGGCCCGGGCGAGGGGACTCGCCCGGGTTTGGGCAGTGCTGAAATCAACCGTGGTCGATGAGGATTTCTTCCTCGGGGTCCTCTTCCGGGGGGTAGAGGGAGTTGAAGAGAGCTGCGAGGTGGGTGTTGATCTGTGCGAGGCGACTTCGCGCCCCCTTGCGCTTGGGCTTTGCCTGTGTGGGCGTTTTGCCCTCTTCGGGTTCGACGATCACCGGCGGAATGTCGAACGTGGCGCGCGCGGCGCTGCGGTGCTGGATGATCGAGAGATAAAGGTTTTTGCTGCAGACGCTGTTGATCCATCGACGAAGGTGCGCCATGGAAGAACAGACCGTTTTTTCTTTTCGGGCGGCCGGAAGGGCGCGCAGAAGTTCTTCCTTGAAATCGGTTCGTTCCTCCTCTTCCTTGACGCGATTCTCGAAGCGTTCGGCAAGAGAGCGGATCTCCTGGGCAGTTGCCTCTCCGATCACGATGCTCGAAGCGGCAACCCGGCGGGGAGAGGTTTCAAGGATGTTGAGAAGGACGATTCCCCCCTGCCCGATTCCGAAGAATACGGCGCGCCCGATCCCCAGGAAGTTGAGAAGAGAGATGGCCTTTTCCGAATAGTCGGACAAGTCTTCGCTGTCGAGGCGTTTTCCGAATCCGTCGAGATGACTGACGATGACGCGGTAGCCCCCCTCGGCCAGCGGTGCGAAGAGCGACCCGATTTCCCGGTTGGAGGGGCCGTCGTGAAGAACGACGATGGCGGGGCCGCTGCCGAAGTTTTCATAGGCGATTTTGGCGCCGTTGAGGTTCGCTTTCATCCGTGCTCCTCCTTCTGGAGATGTGAGTTCAGTGATCTTATCTGATTTTAGCAAGTCGCGTGCCATGATTGGGTAGGAGGGGCTTTGTGCTGAAGTTTCAGAGAGTTCAGAGCTTTTGTGCCTGTTCCGGTGGCGGGAGAGTGTGTTTTTTCTGCGTCGATGCGAAACAGATGGCGCACTTCTCCGGAGATGAAGCGCACAAAATGAAGGAATTCCAAACAGATCTTCAAAAAATTCGGGATCTTGCAGGAGAAAGCACGTTGTTTGCAGAATTGCGAAAAAACCGGCGCTCTCCTGTTTTTTCGCGCAAGGATCAGCAGTGATCGCTCTTTTCCCGAGCGTCTCCAGTCTTGCGGGCTTCAAAATCGCCGGTAATCAGCCGGGCATTTTTAGTGTACGAAAGATATCCCCACAGCCAGGAGAACATGACGAAGACCCTTTTGCGGAATCCAAGAAGCGACCAGATGTGCACCAGCGACCAGAGAATCCAGGCGAAAAAACCGGCAAAGTTGAATCCGCCGATGGCGGCGACGGCACGGTTGCGCCCGATGGTCGCCATCGTCCCCTTGTCCCGGTAACGAAAGGAAGGTCGCTGGGGATAGTTTCCAGTTGCGCTCTGCCTCTGGATGATTCGGGCGACATGTTTCGCCATCTGGATGGCGGCCGGAGCGACTCCTGGGACCGCCTCTCCCGTTTGCGGGTCGTCCACCCGCGCCAGGTCTCCGATGACGAAGACCTCGGGGTGCTGCGGCAGGCTCAGGTCCGGAGCGACAGGGACGCGGCCGATTCTGTCGAGATGAATCCCGAGACTGCGAACGACGTGCGAGCCGCGTATGCCGGCGGCCCAGATCACGTTGCCGGCGGGGAGGCGCTCGTCTCCCAGAAGGACCTCTCCTTCCCTGACATCGGTGACGGTGTGTTCAAGGCGAACCTCGACCCCCATCTCTTCGAGCTGGCGTTTGGCATCCCGGGCGGATTCCTCCGACATCCCCTGAAGGAGTCTCGGGCCGGCCTCGACAAGGATGACCCGGGCAGTGGTGGTGTCGATAAAACGAAAGTCCTTCGGAATCGCCTTGGAGGCGATCTCTTTGAGTGCTCCGGCCATCTCCACCCCCGTCGGACCTCCGCCGACGACGACGAACGTGAGCTTGGCTTGGCGCAGCGCCTCGTCGCTCTCCCATTCGGCCTCTTCGTAGGCCAGCAGGACGCGGCGACGGATTTCGAGGGCGTCCTCGATCGTCTTGAGCCCGGGTGCAAATCGCTCCCATTCATCGTGGCCGAAATAGGAGTGGCCGGCGCCGAGGGCGACGACGAGGTAGTCGTAGCTCAGCCCTCCCTTGTTCAAATGGACGCGCCTGTGCTCCAGGTCGATCGATTCCACCTCTGCCAGCCCCACGCGGGTATTGGGCTGTCCGCGAAGGATGTGGCGGATCGGCGAGGCGATGTCGGCAGGTGAAAGAACGGCGGTGGCGACCTGGTAGAGGAGGGGTTGGAAGAGGTGATAATTGCAGCGGTCGATAAGAGTGATCGAGACGGGAGCGTCCTTGAGCCCCTTGGCCACATTCAGTCCGGCGAAGCCCCCACCGAGAATGACCACTCGCGGCCTCCCGCCGTTTTTCACCTCTTCAGCCTGACAACGAACATCCATGTTTTCTCCAGTTAGCGCCCCGTGCGGCTAATCGCGTCTTCTGATTCTGGCTCTTTTCGGCGCTGTCTGCGGTGCGCCAACTTGACTTAGCGCATGGCTAGGCCTGCGTTGGCGACGCCTTGACAGCACCAATATCTCAGAATTATTTGACATTACTAACCACACGGGACGCTCGTTTCAGGTTTTCAGAATTCTCTTCGGCAAGTATCAGGGTAACGAAGGGGGAGACGACGTTCCTTGACCTGGGTCATCTTCGGCAAGACGTCCCCTCATTCGCCCCTCCGCCCTCCGTCCTCTGTCTTCAGTCATCCCTCATCCTCAGCGCCGCCTGCTGGCGCCATCCCGCCCACGCGACGCCGCCGACGATGAGAGCGCCTCCCAGGGCGATGCGCACGGTGAACGGCTCTCCGAGGGCAAGCACCCCCGTCAGGACCCCGACAAGGGGAATGAGGTAGATGAGGGTGTTGGTTGCGTTGACCCCGAGGATCGGGATGGAGTAATTCCACGTCAAGTACGCCAGGGCCGAGCAGAAGATCCCGAGAAACGCTACCGCCCCCCAGGCGGCGGCCGAGGGCGGAGCGAAGGGGAGGAAGAACGCTTCAAGAAGAGCGGCCGGCAGAAGGGTCAGCGCGCCGACGGCCATGATTTTCCACGTCAGGTAAATACCGGGATATTTCGGCACGATGCGTTCGGCGACGAGGGTGTATCCGACCCAGGAAGCGACGGCCCCGAGCATCAGCAGGTCGCCGAGGGCGCCGGCTGGCTCTGCGCTGTCGTGTCCGAAGATGAGCGCCACCCCCGCAAGGGCGGCTGCCAGGCCGGTGAGGACCGGGGTCGAGAGGCGCCTCCGGTCCCGCCGAGCGACAATCAGCTCGGTGACCAGGGGGATGATGGCGATGATGAGGGCGCCGTGGGAGGCGGTGGTGAAAACGAGCCCGACGTTTTCAAAGGCGAAATAAAGAGTGACCCCGAGGAAACCCAGCACAAAGATCGTTCGCCGCTCGGCCCGGGTCGGGGACACATCGAATCGCATCGCCGCCGGCCAGAGGATCGCTGCGGCGAGGGCGAAACGCAGAAACGCCAGGGCCATCGGCGCGATCTCCTGCACCGCCGCGCGGGTGACGGCAAAAGAAGCGCCCCAGACGAAAACGGCAAAAAGCGCCGCCGCCAGAGCGATGATCCGGTCTTTGCTCGTCATTGATCAGCCGCCTCCGGCGGCGTCAGGTCAGGCCGCTTTGCGGCGTCATTAGTCAGCCGCCTTCGGCGGCGTCAGGCCGCTTCGCGGCCGTCATTTGTTGGCAGGTGGGTTGTGGTTGATCGATCTCTACCACCCCCTGACCCCCTCCTAATCAAGGAGGGGGAATGCATCTCTCGTTTTCCGCCCTCTGTCCTCTGTCCTCACTCCCCCCAAACCCTTCTCAGCTTCTGGGCGCTGAAGCGCAGCAGTTCGCGGTCGGGGGCGAAAACCTCGAGAGTGATGGTGCCGTCGTAGCCTGCTTTTTTAAGGGCATTCAGCGATCGTGGCAGATCGACGGTTCCGGCGCCCAGAGGGAGATGGAGGTCGGCGCTCCCTCCGAGATTGTCGTGAAGATGGACGTGCCTGAGGCGCGAACCGTAGACGGCGAGGATCGATTCGGCGCTGTCCTGCGCGACATCGAGATTGGTGTGGCCGAGATCGAGATGCAGAGCAAGCTCGGGGAGCGGATCGAGGAGTTCGCCTAATTGGGCCGCGCTGTTGAAGGCGCCGGGGATGTTCTCGACCATCAGTGTTATCCCGAGGGGACGGCACCCCGCCGCGATCTCCTCCAGGCTCTTCAGGTTGCGCGCGATGAGGGCCTCGCGCCGACGCATTGGGTCGTTTCTGTCGGGGTGGATATTCATGGCGGACGCGCCTAGCTGTGAGAAGACCTCTGCGCAGCGCAGGAACGCGTCGACGGCCCCTCGGCGCACCTCTTCAAAGGGGTGCCCGAGCGGGAGGTACCAGGCGGTGTGGCCGATGATTTCCATCCCGTGCGCGTCGAGCATTGTCCTGATTTCTCGAATGTCGATTTGCCAGTAGGCGGCCCCCGGGGGCTCCAGGGTGAGATCGACGAATTCAAGCCCCATGGCGGCCATCCACCTGATCTCTTCGACAGGATCGCATGCCGGGTGGTTCATCGCTCCGATCTGCATGGCGCCGCCTCCATGACGTTTACGGCTCTACATCGGATACCAGTTCCCTTTTGCCAGCAACTCTGTTCTGCGCCGGTCGACGGAGGGCAGAGCGCCGGTGCTCTCTTCCATCGTCAACCCCACCTCAGACCAGACCCACGTCGGCAGGGACGCTGCCTGCCCGGGACACATCCATCGAAAGAGCGCGAGAACCGATCCGAGCAGGGGAGCGTCTTCTCCGACGCGCAGCAGCAGGTGGCGCCAGTCGAGGCGTGCACCGCGTGCGCCGAGAAGAACGAGAATGTCGGGCCAGTCACAGCGATCCCTGTGGACAATGTAGAGCTTGGTCCAGATCAGCTCTTCCACCGGCAGAAGTCTCAGCGCCACGCCGCGCGTCTCGATTTCCCATCCCCGCGTCATCCAGGCGTCGTCGAGTGGGGCGCGGTTGTTGAGCATCCGCCAGATGACATCGAGAATGTAGCCATCGCGGATGCCGCGATAACTCCAGGTGCGATCGTAGGGGAGTTCAGTGTATTCGTGGAAGCCCGACCGGCTCATCAACTGCAGAAAGGAAGCGTGGTGTGAAGCCGGAACAAAGAGATCGAGATCTTTCGTATTGCGGCGGTGGCCGGCGTAGAGGGAAAAGGCAATCCCCCCGCCGACTGCGAAGCAGAGCCCCTGCGCCGTTGCTTCGCGGAGGATCGGCTCGTACACCGACCATTGGGTCTGCGGAATTAGTTCCTCCAGTACCGATGCCGCCGTGCTGCGCTCCTGCGGGGTGGGTTGGGTCGACTCCATTGATTCACCGGGGTGTGAAAGGTCTTAATCCACAGTAGCTCTCCACAGTCCGTTGTCAAGAAAAGTTTGGGGGAGAAGGGCGCACGGGGGGGAAATGGGATGGAGAGGGGCAAAAAAACGTGGTGTGAGCGGCTCCGTCCGACCCGACATGGAAGATGGTAAATGGTCGAAATGAGGACTTTTCAGCCCGACATCGGCTGGCAGTGGGCTCGATGTCGAGTGTAAAGAAAGTCGAATGCGATTATTTTAGAGCTGCGTAAGATCGAGCTCATCACACATGTACAAAGGAGGTATTCTCATGAAGAAGTTGACCGCTATCGTACTGGCAACCGCGTTTTCTGCAGGGATCGCCATGGGGGCCGTCGCAGCCGACGTCTACACCTACCAGGCCAAAAACGGCAATGTAACCTTTGACCACACGATGCACGCCGGGAAGTTGGACTGTGCCAAGTGTCACACGGGGACTCCCGCCAAGATCGAAATAAACCGGGACTTTGCCCACGGAATCGGCTGCAAGGGGTGCCACGAAGAGATGAAAGCAGGCCCCACCCGCTGCAACGAGTGTCATAAGAGGTAATTCGTGAGGAGTGAGGAGTGAGGAGTGAGGAGAACTTCTCACTTCTTGGCTCAACAAAGAAAGGGGAGTCTGCGTTCGGACTCCCCTTTCTTTGTGTCTGCAGTATAATTGCT
>JARFUG010000020.1:41293-43552 GCA_029289095.1 Desulfuromonadales bacterium | reverse complement strand
AAGTAAAAAGGGGACAGATTTATTTTCTTGCCCCTCCTCCCGCTCCATGCTAGCCTCCCCGAATGCCAAGAACCGCTCGAATTATTCTGCCCAACTATCCCCACCACATCATCCAGCGCGGCCACAATCGCCAGGCGGTTTTTGCCGGCGAGGACGATTACCGCTATTACCTCGAAAACCTTGCGGAATGGAAGGAGCGGTTTGGGTGTAAGGTCTACGCCTTCTGCCTCATGACCAACCATGTCCACCTGGTCGTCGAGCCGGGTGAAGACGCCGAGAGCCTCAGTCGTCTGATGAAACGATTGGCGGGGCGGCAGACACGGTTTGTCAATCGCCTGGAAGATCGCAGCGGCACTTTATGGGAAGGGCGTTTCAAATCCAGCCCCATCGAAAGCAATGCCTATCTGCTGGCCTGCTGCCGATACGTCGAAATGAACCCGGTATTTGCCGGCATGTGCGACGATCCCGCCGCTTATCCGTGGTCCAGTTGCCGTTCCAAGGTTTCCTCCAGGCAGTTCCCCTGGCTCGATGACGACCCTCTCTATCTGGACTTTGGTGCATCAGACGACGAGCGGCGGCTACGATATCGCGAGTTTCTGCAGCAAAGTATTTCCGACGAAGAGAAAGAAATCATCCTCGGCGCGGTCCGGCGGGGTCAACTCACCGGTGGAAATGCCTTTGTGGACGAAATCGAGTCGCGCCTGAATCGCCGCGTTGAACTTAGAGGCAGGGGACGGCCACGAAAAGCGGAAAAATAACTCGGCGTAAGCCAGCCGTCTAGAATTCGGCCCCTCGTGGGCGGCAGTTGGCAATTTTCAACCCTTCAAGGCCATAGATCCATGGATGTCACAATCGTCGGCGCCGGCGGCGGCTGCGGCCGTGAAATTGTCAAGCAGATCATCCAGCAGCGCCTGCTCGAAAACCGGGAAATCCTGCAACTGGTCGGCAGCAATCCCCACTCCCGTCGTCCGCACCAGCTCCTGGGGTTCCGCGCCGACCTGCAGGATGCCTATGCCGAGATCATCCCGGAGATCAACGTCACAGACGACCCCGAACGCATCATCGGCGATGTCGTCGTCATCGCCGGCGGGGTAACCTTCGGCACCTCGACCGACGAGATCGGCGCTGCATCGCGAGACACCCTCGCCCGCAGCAATCTTGCGGTCTTTGAGCGTCTGGCGCACAGCATCGGCAGAACTCGCCCGCTCGACCCGCCGGTGGTCATCATCGTGACCAATCCCGTGGAGTTGGGGGTGAAGATTTTTTCGAACTACCTGCCCCGGGAGAATGTCATCGGCATGGGCGCCTTTTCCGACTCCTCCCGCTTCCGCTGGGAAATCGCTTCCGAGCTGGGGATTCGCCGACAGCGAGTCCACGGCTACATGCTCGGGGAACATGGCAGCGGGCTCATACCCATGTGGAGTTCGGTCCGGGTGCATGGCATGACGGCAAGCGAGTGGCGGCTGGCGGAGAGGCGGATACGGCGCGGGCTGACCACGGAGGGCTATCACGAGGCCCTGGCGCACCACCAGGCCAGGCTGATCGCACTGATGAAGAGCGACCGGGAACTGGGGCCGGCCAAGGCGCTGGCCTACGTGACCGATCTGCCGCCGGATTTGCGGGTGGCGCTGAAACCGTTCGCCATCCACTACACCCATGCGAAGACCGAGACGGCGACCGCAGTCGCGACCATGGAACTGGTCAAGGCCGTTCTGGAGGGGCGCGACATCGAAATCGCCGCACAGTTCATGCATGACGGCGAAAACGGCCTCCATGGGCCCGTCGGCTCCAGGGTCATCCTGGCCGGCAATATCCAGCGCGTCGTCCCCAGCAAGGACATCTACACGGACACGGAACTGGCGCTGATTGCCGAGGTGTCGCGACGGATCAATGCGAAAATCGCGGAATGGATGGAGCCGGCATGAACGTTCTCGAACCTTGGGTCATCCTGCTGACTATACTCGACCGCGCCGGCTCGACGGCGGCCATTGCCTCGGTATTTTCCGGAAGGGGGATCCAGTTGGACAGCTTTCTCGGCTTCGGCGGCGAGCCGGGGGAAGGGAGCACCTCCTGCGGAAGAGTGCTCATCAGCTTCAGCGCTTTTCCCGAGCGGGTAGCGGTCATCTGCCGGGTTCTGGAAAGCCTTTCGGTGGTCACCCGGCTGCAGTCCTATCGATACGCCGACTGTCCGGAGGCGATACGGGAGGCTGCGGAGATCCTCAGAACCGCCATGGGGCAGGAGGAGTCCGCCGATCCCCC
>JARFUG010000020.1:0-41193 GCA_029289095.1 Desulfuromonadales bacterium | reverse complement strand
AGGCTGCGGAGATCCTCAGAACCGCCATGGGGCAGGAGGAGTCCGCCGATCCCCCTTCCGCCCCTTAAGCAGCGCCTCGCTGAATCCCTCTTCGGAAAAAGGGGACAGATTTATTTATTAATTGCAGGGCGGTCGATGAGGCCGCCTTTCTTGCTTTTGGGGAAAACGAGGGAAATCTGCCCCCTTTCTTCACGTCACCCTTTCTGCAAGAGGGTCACCGGGGTCTTGCGCAACCGCCCCCTGATCACCCTTGTCGACCCGATTGGAGAAAATAAAGCGGGTACGATTTCGCCCACCGACGTGCCGGTTTGTGTTGCAATCCCGCCCAACGCTTGTTATAAAATCTGAAGTGGCCAGTTACGCTTATGAAGAAGCACCTTGAGCACGAAGACTGAGTCAATCCTCACAATCCTCGATGACATCTTATTCTCGCGATTCCCTGGCTGCTCAACTAAAACGTAGATACATGTCTGACTACGATCTTTCAGGACCTATCAGCTAATAGCGTCCGACCACGACAGCTTTCACATATACCTTCAAGGAGTAAAATCAATGATGAATTGGGCCACCATTTTTTTCACTATCGCCTGCATCCCCCTTATTTTAATGTTCCTCGACATCTCAACCACCGTGAACAAGATTTCAAAAGTTCTTTGCGGCGTCTTTACTAGTTTATTTTTACTGGCCTTGGTCTTGGGGTGGTAGACTGGATAGTTTTTTTATTGTCCTTGCAGCATAGATTCAATCATCGGAATTTCTTCCTCATCCAGAGCCTCCGGGTGTATGCTTATTGCTTTACAAGTCGCTAAAACTCTAAACACAGTACCGTCCCCCTGAGCGCCCCCTCATCTTTATCATCGCTTGCCTGAAATAAAAATGGTTCATCCTTCCGGGGAATGCGGCTCTAATCTGGCATGTGCTTTTGATTCGATTAACCTCCAAGCAAGCCAGTATGAAGGGGGGCAAAGTGCGCTCCCGCACCCATTGACTCCACACCCTTCCGTGTAAGGTTTTGTGTAAGGAAGAGCCCATGCCTACAAATCTTGCTATTGACGACCGCCTGATCGAGGAAGCACGGCGCCTGAGCAGGCACAAGACGAAGAAGGCCGTGGTGACCGAGGCTCTGGAAGAATATATCCGGCGCCATAAGCAGGTGCAGATCCTCGATCTCTTCCACGGCATCGATTTCGACCCGGAATACGATTACAAAGATCAGCGGAAGAAAACGTGAAGGTGCTGGTGGACACCAGTGTCTGGTCGCTGGCCCTTCGCAGGAACCGCAGCGTTGAAGATTCTTTCGTTCGTGAGTTGAGAGAGCTTGTTGCGGAGTTGCGGGTCGAGATGATCGGCCCGGTTCGGCAGGAGTTTCTCTCGAAAGTCCGCTCGGATCAAGACTTCTCGATCTTGAGAGAACACCTTCGCGTGTTTCCGGATCTCATCCTCGAAAGTGCCGATTACGAGTTGGCTGCCGAGTTTTTCAACCGTTGCCGAACCAACGGCATCCAGGGATCGAATACCGACTTCCTCATCTGCGCCGTCGCCGAAAGGCGCCGCCTCCCCATTCTGACGACCGAGCGCGATTTCCAGTTGTATCAAAGGCACATTCCGGTGCGGCTTCACCAGCCGCGAAGCTCTGAGTAGTTCGGGGAAATAAATCCGCCCCCTTTCTGCACAGACCTCTCACAGGAACCGCGTCGTCGATCGACTGAGGAAAGATGGGCGCCTTTTCACAGGTGTCGAATCTCCAGCGGCGGCGCGCTCCAGTTGTCGTTTTGCCCGTCGACGTATGTGACGGGCGCACTGACGAGTTCCGCCGGGTCAACATTGTCAAGGCAATTGACATTGACGGCGTACACCTTGCCTCCGAGCTCCGGGAGATCCCCCCAGCCAAAGGAATGTATGCCGCAGTGCCTGCAGAAAAGGTGGTGAATTCTTTTAATGCCGAACTGATAATCCTGCAAGGCAGTCTCGCCCTCGATCAGCCGGAAGTCCTGCGGCTTGACGGTCGTCAGCCAATTGCGCGTCTTGCTGCAGATCGAGCAGTTGCATTTGAACGTGCCTTCGCCCAGATCGATGTCCGCCTCATACCGAACAGCGCCGCAGTGACAGCTTCCTGTGTAGGTCTTCTTCATCGCATTTTCTCCTCTGCTTCCTGGCAGACTGATATAACATCATGTAACGAGCACCTCTTGCATTATTTTACCCGTCGAATGAGATGATGGATCCATCCTCGCGCAACCGCCTCACGGAAAAACTCCTCCCCCGCTTCTCCGGGGAGAGCCTCTTCGACCGCATCGCCCGGGCGGTCTGCCGGGCCGGGTGTCTGCCGCGCAAGGAACTCTATGAGGCGTGGGAGGTCGCGCGGCGGGTTCGCCGGCGTTTCCGGGGAGGACGTGTGGTCGACCTGGCCTGCGGCCACGGTCTGACGGCGCAGATTCTGATGTTGCTGGACGACACCTCTCCCACCGCCCTGGCCGTCGATCGCCGCATTCCGGAAAGCGCCGCGAAGCTGGCGGCTTCTCTGGAAGAGGACTGGCCGCGTCTTCGCGGCCGGGTGCAGTTCGCGCAAGGGGATCTGGAGAGCGTGGAGCTTCGCCCTGGCGACCTGGTGGTTTCGGTGCATGCATGCGGCGAGCTGACCGATCTCGTCCTTGAACGGGCGGTCTCGGCCGGGGCGCGGGTGGCGGTCCTCCCCTGCTGTCATGACCTGCAGAAAGGCGACCTCGGAGGTCTGGAAGGGTGGCTCGACGGGCCCCTTGCGGCCGATGTCGTCCGGGCCGCGCACCTGCGCTCCCGGGGATATCGCATCTACACGCAGAGCATTCCTTCCGAAATCACACCGAAAAACCGGCTCCTTCTGGCGGAACCCCTCGTACATCGATAAAAAAAACACCGCCTGCGGCTTATTCCAGATGTCCATATTCGAGAATTCTTCTTTCCTCGAGAGCCGACCGGATTTCTTCGCTGATCTCGGGCACCGGCTCGGTGGAGAACTCCAGGACTCCGTCGCCCCCTTCCCGACAGAGGATGTTTTTCTCCTGGCGGCTGTCTGTTTCCGGGAAATCCCGGCGGAAATGAGCGCCTCGCGACTCCCTGCGCTCCAGGGCGCTGCGCAGCATCGCCTCGGCGCAAGGGAGCATGCATCGAAGGTCGAGCGCCTGGGGGAGATCTTCCCATGAAACCAGCAGATCGGCCGACTCTTCCCTGAGCGCCGCTACTTCTTCCACCCCGTGTCGCAGTCCGTCGCCGTCGCGCAGAATGCCGCACCGCTCGTCCAGAATCCTCCCGAGCTTCTGGATCAGTTCTCCAGGCCTTCGTCGCCCTTCGGATCGAGACAGATCGTCCAGAAATTTCAGGTGATCGCGAGAGAGCGCCTCGACGGTCCCGTCAGAGGGGAGCCGCGTCTCCAATTCGGCCAGATGGATACCGACGCGGCGTCCGAAAACGACCGTCTCGGCCAGGGAGTTGCCTCCCAGGCGGTTGGCGCCGTGCAGTCCGGAGGTCGCCTCGCCTGCAGCGAAAAGCCCGGGAAGGGACGTGGCGCCGTCGGCGAAATCGACCCGAATCCCCCCCATGGCGTAATGGGCCGTAGGCGCCACCTCCATCGGTTGCCGGGTGATGTCGATGCCGTATTCGGCGAATCGGGCGACCATCCCCGGCAGGCGCTCGCGGACCGTGTCGGAATCCACATGGGAGATATCGAGCAAGACCGCCCCGGATGGGGTCCCCCTTCCGCTCTCGATCTCCTCGAAAATGGCGCGGGCGACGACGTCGCGCGCCGCCAGCTCCATCTCCTCCGGAGCGAAACGCGACATGAAGCGTTCACCATCGGCATTGAAGAGCCGCCCCCCTTCGCCGCGCACCGCCTCGGTGACCAGGCGTCCCGACATCTCCTCGGGGGCGACCATGCCGGTCGGATGAAACTGCACCATCTCCATGTCCCGCAACACCGCCCCCGCCCGACAGGCCAATGCGACGGCGTCTGCGGTATTCTCGTTTCGCCGGGACGTGGTGCGCCCGAAGATACTGGTGTAACCGCCGGCAGCCAGGAGGACGGCTCCGGCGGCGAACACCACCGGCCTTCTGCGCTCGAGGTCAAGCCCTGCCGCGCCGCAGACCCGTCCATCGCGCCCATCGGTGAGCAGCGCCGTGATGTAGATATTCTCCCGCCAGGGGACCTGAAGCGTTTCGGCCCGACTCACCAGCGTCTGCAGAATGGCTCTGCCGGTGCGATCGCCGACGAAGCAGGTGCGCCGGAAGCACTGAGCACCGAAATAGCGCTGATCGATGCGACCGTCTTCGGTCAGAGCGAAGTCGCAACCCCACTCCTGCAACTCCAGAACCCGCTCCGGCGCCTCCCGCGCAAGAAACTCCACCGCCTCGGGGCGGCAGATGAAATGCCCTTCGCGGATGGTGTCGGCGGCATGGAGCTGCCATCGGTCTTCGGGGTCCCTGTGACCGAAAGACGCATTGATCCCCCCTGCGGCCCAACCGGTATGCGCGTCGCCGTGTTGGCGTTTACCGATGACGAGGCACTCCTTGCCTCGGGCTGCCAGCTCGATGGCGGCGCGCAGCCCGGAAGCTCCTGCGCCGATGATCAGCACTTCGGTCCGCACTATTTCGGGGGCCATGGTCAGGGACATGGATGAGCTCCTCTCCTATACAGGGGGGATTTTTTCGTTCAATACTCCGGCGGAGCATAGAAATTCAGTGTTTCCAGGGGCTGCTCGCCGACATTCTCGATCCGGTGAGGCTCGCCGGCTTCGATCAGCACCAGCGAACCGGCGCCGATATCCAATTTCCGCTCGCCGACAACTGCCCGTCCTTTTCCGGCGAGGACGAACAGCCATTGGTCCCCTTTATGGGTGCTGAATCCTTCTCCGGAGTCTTCGCCCGGAGCCAGGACCATGATCGCCGCCTGAGAGCGAGCCGAGCCGCCCAGAACCTTGAATTCCTCTTTCGGCTGCCGGACTTCCCAATGCTGCATACATGCCTCCGATCCATCCTCTTAAAGATTTGCATATCGTCCAAAAGAGGGACGCTCCCCCTATGAAATAGGGGAGTGTCCCTCTTTTCTCACTTCTGCCGCGCGTTATAGCTGGTCATCAGGTTGCGATAGGCGGGGATGTGCTCGGCGAGCAGGCTTCCCAGCCCCTCGATGTCGTTTCGCCAGTCACGGTGCAGTTCGCAGGCGACGCTGAACCAGTTCAGCAGTTGCACGCCGGCAGCCGCCATCCTCGCCCACGCCGCATGGCGCACCGCCTCGTTGAAAGTTCCGGAGGCGTCGGTGACAACGAAGACGTCATACCCCTCCTCGATCGCCGACAGGGTGGGGAAGGTGACGCAGACGTCCGTGACCACCCCTGCGAGAATCAACTGTCGGCGGCCGGTCTGTCGCACCGCCTCAACGAACTCCTCGTTGTCCCAGGCGTTGATCTGACCGGGACGCCCGATCACCGGGGCATCGGGGAGCATTTCGAGCAGCTCGGGAACGAGGGGCCCGTTCGGCCCCGCTTCGAAGCTGGTCGTCAGTATCGTCGGCAGCTTGAAGAAGCGGGCCACGTTCGCCAGGGCCAGGACATTGTTCTTGAACTCGCCGGGCGAGAAATCCTGCACCAGGGAGATCAGCCCCGACTGGTGATCGATCAGCAGGACGGCGGCGTCTTCTTTAGACAATTTTTTGTATTCGGCACCCATGGGCAACTCCTTTCTCGGGCGACCCGGGATGGGGGGGACGAGCGCTGTTTCAGCAATTCCCATTATATCGGACCGCTGCAATTCCACTGCTCTGTGTTGAATAAAGGGAGGGAAAAGGCGCCTCACTGGCGATTTGAGCGCATCCAGGAGATCGCCGCTTTTCTGCGCCCCCTCCCCGCCTGTTCATGGCTTTCCAGACCGTATCTGCTACGATTAATGCATGGCTACCCTCGAAATTTTCTTCGACTACATCTGACCCTGGTGCTATTTCGATACGGTCCGTATCGAGCAGTTGTGCCGGGAACATGCGCTGGAGCCCCGGTGGTCCGTTTTTCCACTGCACCCGGAAATTCCGGAAGAAGGGATGGAGCTCTCAGAGCTCTTCGCCGGGCGGCTGGACGTCTCCGATGCTCTGGTCCGGCTGCGACAGGTGGCCTTCGAAGTGGGGCTTCCCATCGGCAATCGGACCCGCACCTTCAACAGCCGCCGCGCCCAGGAGCTGGGGAAATGGGCGGAAGAACTGGGGCGCGGCGAGGCGTTTCGCGACGCCGTCTTTCGTGCCTACTTCGTCGACGGGCGCAATATCTCCAAGCCGGAGGAGTTGAAGCTCATCGCCGAAGCGGCGGGGCTTCCGGGAGAGGACGCGGTGCGGGTTCTTGACGAAGGCCGATTCGCCACCGCCGTCAATGCGGACTGGGAGCGCGCCCTCGCCTTCGGCATCACCGCAGTGCCTACGCATATCTACGGAGAGCACAAGCTCGTCGGCTTTCACCCCTACGAAGACCTCCGCCGGCTGGTCACCGCATGATGCCCCGGGGAACCGCCGGACAGAAATACTCCTCTCCCGATTTGCCGGGGAGACCTTTTCCGACCAACTCTTATTTTCAGCCCTGGTCCCGCACCAGGGAGCTACCGTTGGCGGCCAGGTATTCCCGGAAGAGATCGGGGAACTCGGAGACGACGGAATTTCGTACCGCGTCTCGCGCCAGCAGGGCCTCGCTCCAACGCTGCATCTTCGGCAATTCATCGAGCAGTCCCATCCGCCGGATCGTCTCGACCAGCGCGATGCGCGTGAAGGCCGGAGCGACGGCGGCGTCAATAAGGGAGAAACGAGGTCCGTTGAAGAACGGTCCGTCTCCGAGAGTCTCTTCCAGCCTGCGCAGTTTCTCCCTGGCATCGGCACGCCTCTGGTCGAGCTCCGCCGCGTCGGCGGAGAGATAGAGTCGATGGAGCGCTCCGAAGAGCTCGGAGGAGAACTCGACCCACGCCCGGTTGAATGCCTTTTTCAGCGGGTCGGCAGGATGAAGCGACGGAGGATGGACCTCGTCGAGGTACTCGCAGATGACCGCCGACTCGAAGAGAACCGATTCGCCGACCTTCAGCACAGGCACCTTGCCGAGCGGCGAGATCTTCAGGAACCAATCCGGCTTGTTTTTCAGGTCGATGTAGGTGACGCCGTATTCGACCCCTTTTTCGTTCAGGAGGACGACCGCCCTCTGCACGTAGGGTCAAAGCTTGAAACTGACCAATTCAGGTTTTTCGACCATGGAGCGCCTCCTGTCCAAGAGTTCACCTTGCCTTCCCATTTTACCAGCAAGCTTTTATCCCACAAATCTGAGGGGAATCCGAGGCGAGGGGACGTTCTTGAAATCTATACATTACAAGGAGAGCCGACGCACTCATGCTCGAAAATTAACGACTTGGTCGCAATCGCGTTTCGGTTTCTGCGGCGCCACAGGAAACGTCACCTTTCAGCGCCTCCGCGGGAGTCTGATTGGCGTAGAGAGGTATAATTGAAGAAAAGCATTATGACCCTCGAAGGAGTCGTGAAACATGGATCTCGAGAATGTTGAATATATCGGAGTGAAGAGATTTTTCGATGATGTCCAGAGCACTGGAGAGCTATGGGTGGCGAGAAGTGTCTACAAGAACATCTACGCCCTGGAGCTCGACAAAACCGGATATTCGCTTCCGGTCTGGTCCAGCAAGGAGAAGGCTGATGAATTCCTCAGGAAGGCTCGCCCCATTGGCCCACCGTATGAATCCCATGCCGTTTCTATGGAACGTTTCACCAAGGCGTGGCTCTCCGACACGATGATGGCGATCACCGAAGTGCAGATCAACCCCGACGGCAGAGGAACTCGCGTCCTTTGTCTCACCGCCGAGGAATTCAAAGCGTCACAGGCCTAGGAAGGGGGGGCCGTTCAGCCTCCTCCACGGCGACTGCACGGCGACTGGGGACGTTCTTGAATTTTTTAATTTCGCACGGGCGTTCCGAGTAAGTTGAGAGGATATCAGGTTGAACCTTCTGCCTTCACCCCGAAATTTGATTACCATCCCGATCCCTGCACTCAATTTTGCATTATACTTAATCCATGAGCCTTGTGGCTTCGGGCATTGTTCGTGAGGAGGGTTGGGGCATGCGAAAACATTACGAGTTCATTCTGGAGGCTCTTTTCGAAGGCGCCTACATCGTCGACAAGGATCGCCGCATCCAGTTCTGGAACCGGTCGGCCGAACAGATCACCGGTTTTTCTGCGCAAGAAGTCGTCGGCTCACGGTGTTCGGACAACTTGCTGATGCACGTCGATGAGCGCGGCGCCGAACTATGCACACACCTCTGCCCCATTGCCGCCGCCCTAGAAGACGGGAACATGAAAGAGGGGCTCGTCTTTCTGCACCACAAAAACGGACACCGGGTCCCTGTCTCGATCAGGATCGCCCCCATCCGCGACGAGAACGGGAAGATCGTCGCTGCCGTTGAGTTCTTCACGGACAACAGCACTTTATACGATCTCTCCCAGCGTCTTCGCGAGTTGGAAGCCCTGGCTCTGCTCGATTCCTTGACCGGAATCTCCAACCGGACCCATCTCGAATCCGAGATCGAAGCGAGTCTTCAGGAAAAACAGCGCTACGGTCTCTCTTTCGGCATCATTTTTCTGGATATCGACAATTTCAAGGATGTGAACGATCTCTACGGCCATCAGGTCGGCGATATGACGTTGAAGACCATTGCTGGAACGCTGCGTGCTTCCGCGCGTCCCTTCGATACGTTTGGTCGATGGGGGGGAGAAGAGTTCGTCGGGATCATCAAAAATGTCAGCCTTTCGCAACTCCAGGGGTTCGCCGAACGATGCAGGACACTGATCGAGAACTCGACCGTCCAGGCGGACGCTCCACTGAGAGTGACCGTCTCCATCGGCGCCGCTCTGGCTCGCGATCGGGATACGGTGAACTCCCTGATCCGTAGAGCCGACACCCTCATGTACGAAAGCAAACGGATGGGTCGCAACCGTGTTACGGTTGAAAGGGAACCGCCCCCCGTCGATGCCGTGTACGGGGTCGGACCAATTTGACCATCTGTATTGAAGGCGAAAAACGATGATTCTCGAGAATGTCGAAGTTGAGCGGAAGCGGGTCAGGAGTTTTTCGTTCAATGGGGAAGTCGAAGGCCGCCCTCAGGCGGCCTTCAACATGCGGAAAACTTGATCTGGTCCTTCGGGCGACATTTCACATTGCCAGCTCCCCGTTTCCTCTTGCCCGCATCAGGGATGCCGGCCGACCCGTCATGCGCGGCTCCGGCGCCGGTCTCCCGAACTCGATGCCATGTTTCGTCGTGACTTCCTTTTCAAGGTAAGGAGCCAACGAGTGAACGGAGGTGAGCGTCGGCACCCTGGTTTCCCCCAGCGGGACCGGCATTTTCAGGCGGATCCGTTTATGGTGTCGTGAGCTGTAGAGGTGGTATCCCACCTCGAAACGGGGCCGACGTTCAGGACAATCATCAGCCGTGACCTCCAGCAGTTGGTCGAAGCCGTAGTCGTCCTTCAACCGGCGCACCGCAGCCAGAACCGTATCTGCGCGAAGCACCAGCACCAGAATGCAGAAACCGTTGTGGGACCGTTCATACAACCCGCTCAGGTCCCGGATTATTCTTTCGTAAACCATGACTGGAGAAATCATTCCTGTTTGCTCCCGAGATGTATCGATCTGACCTCGCCAGATTGCACACGTTGGTGAAGCAAATAGAATGCCAGCCGCATAAACACACTGAACTACCTGAATAAAGGCTTTATCTCCTTTCTCCGACACCTTTCAGGTGTGTATTCTCAACCCAGATGACCCGCTCTCCCGTTGGGCAGAGTGTGCCATTCCGACTCACCACCCCCTTTCACCTCCGGCTAACCGGATTCCCGCAGCCCTCTGGCCGGCCTCCATGGCGCTGATTGCGCTCATTCTGCTTTTTTATCGGGAGTGAAAGGTCCAATTACGATGGGTCTGCGCAGGGGCGCGGAAGGCTGTTCAAGTCATTTCTTTTTGCGGCGCGGCGGCCGTCTGGCCGGCCCTTTCTGAACGACTGGCGCGGGGGGAGTCTTCTTCGCGCCCCGGGTGAAGTAAATGCCGATCAAAGCGACCGGCACGCCGAACATGAACATCCCCATACCGATCTGCGCCAGTTGGGCATGGCCGATGAGAGTGCCGACGATCTGCAGGATAAAGCCGAGCACAGCCGAGAACAGAGCGGCATTTTTCAAACGCCTCAGCCTCTCCGCCCAACCTTCGGACAATGTCGTGCCTGCTTTCTTTTCTGACGGCTGGGTCATTCCTTCTCCTTCACTGGTTCTTCCGGCTTTTTCTTCTCCGATTCGGGCGCGCACCACTGCCGCCGCGCTTCCTTGACGATCGGCTCCATCACGTCGCGCACAGTGCGCGAGACGTTTTCGGCGAATTGCGCCAGCGGCTCGACAATTTCCTGCCGCACCGATTCACTTCTGCGCTCGGCAGCCATCGGATAGCCGCAGTGCGGGCACGCCGCGGCCTTGTCGGAAATACGAGCCTCGCATTCGGGGCAGTTGATCAGGGCCATATTCATTCCTCCGTTAGTGTTGGCGCACCAGTATAGCCCATTGCCGCTAAAGAAGAAAACCAACTCCACCTCCTCAACAGAGCCTCCCGCGCGTTCTACCCCCTCCCGGCCAGGGAGATGCCGCAGCTTCCGTCGCAAAACGGCGGATCTCCCGTGAGTCCGCACCCACAGATGTAGACCTTCTGGCGCTTCTCGATGGTGAAGGCGATCGGGGATGTTTCAAAGCCGCTGTGCGACTCGTCACAGAATGGAAGATTCTGCGACTTTCCGCAGGTGCATCGGTAATAGGTTCCCGGATCGAGGGTGATCTCGATCGGCATCCCCGCGTCTGCATATTTCCTTGTCATCGTGATCTCTCCTGAAAAGTACGGTTCCACATCTGCGCTCATCAGACAGATCTTTCTGCGGACGCTTCACAGAACCTGCAGGTTCGCGAAGGTCCGTCTCAAGTCTATCAGAACCCACATCTGCTGCGCTGCAGTGCTCCGATCATCCATCATTCGGGGGGATCGTGCCCCATACGGCGGTAAAGGGCGAGCGCCATCCAGCCCAACAGGGACACGCCGGTTACCAGAGCCGACCATAGGAATGCGCTTTTCCAGTCCCGCGGCGAATCCCCCGCGATCATGGCCTGAGCTCCGCCGAGGACGATCTCCGGGCCGAGATCGGCACGACCCAGCGGCAACTCTTTTTCTGCGCTCCCCAGTCTCAGCAGAGCACCATCGGCTTGCAGACGCGCCAGCTCAGGGCGAGCGCTGCCGTAGGCCAGGATGAAAGGAGCCGCACCGCGGGCCACAAAGCGCAGGCGGTGCGCAATCCATCCGATCTCCACGTCCGGCAATCCTTCACCCATCCCTCCCCCTTCGGCATCGACCCGCATCAGCCAGTAGCGATGATTCAGAGCACCGATCCGCACCTCCGGATGGGTCAATGAGGTCCCTCCGACGCTCAGATCGTAGATCAGCGCGGTGGCGCGTCGGGACCAGGGATCGCTTTGTGCCGCCCGCGAGTAAAACGTCACGAGTGCGACCGTGTTCGGTTGCGGCGGTTTGACCCGAATGCGATCAACCGGAAAAGCTCCCGGCAGGGAGAACGCAAATTCATTGGGTTCGAGTTTTCGGCATGTGAGCGCGAGTCGCTGACGGGCCGGATCGATCGGGGACAGGTGCGCGACGGCGCGGACTTCCTCGAGGCGAAACGTTGCAGGCACTCCCTGAAAGGTGAGGCGCAGATAAGGCCGGCTCTGCCCTCGCAGTTCGACGCTCTGCCGCTCCAGGTGGTGGGTTCCGAATTGCAGCTTCGCAACGGGCAGACCCTCTGCCAGCACCCTCCACTGCTTCAGATCCTCACTTTCTTCCACTCGGACCTTCCCCACAACACCGGCAGGTTCGTCCGCCCAGCCAAGTTCCAGCATGGCGACCGGCCGGCGAAGAGTGGACAGATCGAGCAGATAAATGGAAGCGGCCGCCTGAACCGCCAGGTTCTGCCGCAGGGACAGGATCTCACCGTTGTCCCCCCGCTGGACCACGACCGAAAGGGATTCGTCCCCCTGTTCGGCAGCGGGAATGGGGAAAAAGGGGAGGATCTCCCTTGGCGGGAGCGCTTCGGCTTCGGCAACCGGTGGAAAGACGCGGAAGGGCACCAACTCTCCGTCGGCATTGAAGACGGCGAGACTCTCCCCTTGCGCACCCATTGTTCGATACGCCTCCTCGGGCAGATCAAATTCGTAAATGGCCTCCCCTTCAGCGAGGATCAATTCCCTGCCGAAGGCGAAATCGTCCGGCCTGGGAGTTGCAGAAACGGGCGCAGTCAGATAGGCGAACACCAGCATCGTCAGAAGAAGCGAACGGTTCATGGAGAATTCCTCCTGTTCGCCGGTGGCGCCGGAGCGAACCAGCCGATGAGAAGGATGAGCAGGCCGACGCCGACGAAGGAGACGATCCGCTCGATGGTGCCGGTCCCGGAAAGATCGATCAGGAAGAGTTTGCCCACCACAACGGCCAGCAGAATGACGCCGGTAATCCAAAGATGGCGAATCCCCCTTTGGGTGGCGAAGGTCATGACGCCCAGGGCGATGAGACTCCAGGCGATGGAAAAGGAGGTCTGCAGAAGGATCGAGCGCGACATGGCGGTGAAATCGAAGGGTATCTTCCCCCAATGATGGACGGTGCGAACCAGCATGCCGTTGAACCAGAAAAAGAGACTGAGGGCCAGGACGGTCAGAGCGTTCCTGCGCTCAATCCCCGGGATGCGTTTGTGAAAGGGGAGCTGCGCCTGCCAGCTCCACAGGGCCAGGCCGACAAATCCGATGGCGATATCGAGCGGGTTCAGCAGGGGGAGATAGGGCAATGGCCACGGCTCGCCGCTGCTGACCACATTGGCACGGAGCGCCCACAGCCAGGCAAACAGGGCGACGGGCCCCAAACCAAGAGTCAGATAGGTTTGCCGATATCGCTGCATGGGCCATTCGAGCCGCATGCCCCAGTTGGAAAGAAGCAGTATCACCAGAGCGGGCAAAAGCCCCCAGGCGATCATCGGCCAGACGCCGGCGCCATCGACCAGTCGGTCGATTTGCCGAGCGCTTTCCAGTGACAGAAGGGCGGTGATGAGCCAGAGGGCGGCGGCATGGGCGGGCTGCAGCAGATCGGCCCGAAAATCATCGTGCCGCAAGAGAATGCGGTAGAGCAGAAGCAACGCCAGCGGCCAGCCGAAAATCCCTCCCTGGGCGAAGGGGTGCGACAGGTGGGGGAGTCCGGCGGCGAAAACAATGATGAGCAAGGGAAGCAGGATCAAGGCGGGCCAGCGAAGCAAAGGCCAGCAGAGGCGTCCCGCAAGGAAGCTGCAAAGAGCCGACGAGGCGGCCAGAAACACCAGGAGCCCCCCCTGCAGAAAGGCGGGGGGGGCGTGTCGCTGCACTTCCAGGCTCCCCGCCCCGAACCACCAGAGCACCCCCCAGGCGAACAGGGCCACGGCCACCGCCCGCTCCCATGCCTGAATGCCCTGTCGGTGTCGATCCAGATAGAAGGAGGCGAGCAGGGCAGCGCCGCTGATGATGCAGGAACCGAGAAAAAACCCGTTCAGAATCGGGATAACGGCTGTCGGCCCGGAAAAGTCATTGAGAAAAATCAAGCCTGCGCCGAACAGCAGCAGCATGCCGAAGGCCCGCGCCGGCAATCGCTTCTGCCTGACGCCGATCCACACCAGCCCGGCTCCTTCGGCCGCCCAGGCGGCGGCAGTCCAGCGACCGTCAAGGGCCAGGGGGACGGCCAGAGTGCCGAAAATGATGCCGAAAGCGAGAAAGGCCTCCGCCAGCAGTCGCGCCGGCCGGCCGAGCCGGGCGAAAACGAGCCAGGCGCAACTGAGATAGAAAAGCCCGAAACCGAGGGCGCTCCAGGCGAGCCCGTGAGGCGACGATCCCACCAGTTGCGCCTGCAGGGCGAATGCGATGATCGGCGTGCCGAAAACCAGGGCGCCGTCAACATACCCGCGCAACTGCGGCGGCTGGCGATGAGCGAAGAGAACGGCCGCAGCCACGAACATGACGACAAAGAGAAGCAGAAACGGTTCGACGGTGGAGAAATGAGCCGGTCGGTAGTATTGCGCCCCCCACAGGATGCCGATGCCGAAGGTGAAGAAAAATCCGATCAGGTTCAGCAGGCGCCATGAACGGTACAAGGCGATGCCGATGATTCCCCCGTTCAGCAAGGCGTAATAGCTGAACAGGGCGACATGGCTGCCGCTTCCCGTGGAAGCCAGCACCGGCGCCAGGAAACCTCCGGAGACGCCGAGGATGGCCAGGGAGGGCGAATCCTGAACAACGGCAAGATAGGCCGAAAGGGCGCAGATGAGCACAAGCAGCGAAAAAGCGAGGGTGACGGGGAGCAGTTCATAAAGCCGAAGCGCGGCGAAGATGGTGAGGTAGAGAACCCCCACCCCGCCCCCCTGGAGCGCCAGCGCATAGCGCAAGCGTCGCTCCCGCAGGCGCCAGCCGGCAAAAAGCAGGCCGATTGCGCCGAGAGCCACCGCCGCCAGGCGCAGCTCGATCGGCATCAGACCGTACTCGGAGGCGAGCTTGAGAAGAAAGGCGACCCCGAAAAAGAGAATCACCACGCCGATTTTCACCAGCAGATTCCCGCCGCTCACCCATTCGGGGAGCCGCTGCCAGTGGAGGAATGAGAGTCCTGAGCGCGCCGCGTCGCGAGCGGTCAACGCCGCTGCCGGAGTCTCCGGCCTGAAAATGAAGTCATCGACGAGCGGGTTGGGCTGGGCGCCTTGTTGTGCAGGGGGAGTTTCCTCCCCGGTTGTCGAGCGGGCGCCGTCCGCGGGAAGAGGCGCGGCGTCCTGAAGCTCGGCAAGCTGTCTCTCAAGGGCGGCAAGTCGTCTTCGAAGGAGGATCAACTGCCCCAGGGCAAAACCGGCGATGCCACCGACCAGCCAGCCTGAGACATGATGGGGCAGGGGCCATGAGAGAGCCCCCAGAAAGATCCCCATCAAGGTTAGAATGAAAAGCAGCATCTACCCTCCCGAAAATTAAAAAAACCGCCTGTCCGACATATCCGGCCGAGGCGGTTTGCATCAGGAGTATCTTCCTGCAGAATTCAATCCGCCGGATGGGTTTAGAATCCCTTGAGCAGCTCGATGCCTCGGGGCGAACCGAATCAAGATAGCCCCTCATGAAAGAAAGGGCAATGCAAAAGACGCCTGCCGGATGGCGGCGTAAACATCCGGAACCCTGTCTGGTCCATTCTGCAGAAGCGCTGCATCTCGCCGCCCGCTTCCTTCTCGCGCAGCCGCTCGGGCATCCGCTTGACAACCCTGCCCCGGAAGCTATTTTGTTGGTCATATCAACCGAAAGGGTGGGGTGAACAGCAGCCATGAGACCAACTCTTCCCGGCGCACGCTCCTGGGTTGCCGCACTTCTGGGGATCGCCGTCATCGCGGCGCCGGCGGAGGGCGAATCGATGGAAGTGAAGTGGCAGGAGCCGATCGAGGTCGCCTCGGGCGAGGCTTTCCGCGGCCCCTGGCGGATGAACGAGTCGGACTTCCGGTATGTGGATGACCCGACCGTTGCCGTCACCGCGGACGGCGGTGTCGGTGTTGCCTGGGTCGACCAGGCTCGCCAGGACGTCTTCTTCCAGTTTTATGGGCCGGACGGCGCTGAGAGGTTCGAGAACCCCGTCAACGTCTCGCGAAGCCCGCAGATCTTTTCGTGGCTGCCCAGATTGGCGATTGCGCCGGACGACCCGGACAGGATCTTCATCCTCTGGCAGGAGATCGTCTTTTCCGGCGGGTCGCATGGCGGGGAGATCTTTTTCGCGCACTCCGCCGACGGCGGAAAAAGCTTCACCCCTCCCCTCAATCTCTCCAACACCATCGCCGGCGCCGGCAAGGGAAGGCTCACCAGGGACTTCTGGCACAACGGGAGCCTCGACATCGCCCTCGGCCCTGAGGGAAATCTCTACACCGCCTGGACCGAATACGAAGGAGCGCTGCGACTGAGCCGCTCCGTCGATGCAGGGGAGAGCTTCTCGGAGCCGCTCCTCATTTCCGGGACCGAGCGCATCCCTGCCCGCGCCCCTTCCCTCGCCGTGGGGCCGGAGGGCTCGGTCCATCTTGCGTGGACCGTCGGGGAGGACCGCAGCGGCAACATCCACTTCGCGACCTCGATCGATCACGGCCTCTCCTTCGGCGAGCCGCGCACCGTCGCCCCGGGAAGCGGCCACGCCGAGGGGCCGAAGATCGTCGCGGATGAGGAGGGAACTGTCCACCTCGTCTATGCCGAGAGCCCGACCGGCCCCCTCGAGCGCTATCACATCCGGTACACCCGCCTGAGCAGTGGGGAGGAGAACTTCGAAGAGCCGAGGACGATCGCCGAAGCGACGGGCAGATGGCAGAGCGTCAACTTTCCGGGGCTGAGCACGGCCGGCGGAAGCCTCTACGTCATCTGGGAGCTCTTTCCCGAACCGGTCAGCTACCCGGTCGGCCTCGGGTTCACCTTCTCGCAGAACGGCGGGCGCACGTTCGCGCCTCCTGAGGAAATTCCCGGGAGCATCGACCCCGCCCACGGTTCGGGGGGCGGCAGGCAGGGGCTGCTGATGAAGAAGATCGCCGCGAACCAGGAAGGAGCGATCGCCGTCGTCCACAGCACCTTCAGGACAAACGAGAGGAGCAGCATCTGGCTCATCCGCGGGGAGGCCGCCCGGCGCTGAGTTTTATCGCTGCGGCACAAGAGGTCCAAACCGAGTGAAAGGAGCCGATAGATGAGCCTCAGCACTATCCTTTTCCGCCTTGCCATTTCCTTCTGGGTCGGAGGAGTCGCCCTCTTTACCTTCGTCCTTACCCCCACCCTCTTCAAAACACAGCCTCGGGACGTGGCGGCCCGCATCGTCGGCGTCCTGTTCCCCGGCTATTTCCGCTGGGGTTTCGCCTGCGGCGCCGTCGCTCTGGTCTTCCTGCTGCTGCAGCGCGGCCCTCACTTCACCGTTTCACTGTCCATTCTGATCCTGATGCTGATTGCAACCGCTTTCCAGGGGTTGTTCATCGAGCCGCGAGCGAGCGCCCTGAAGAAGGAGATCCCCTCTTTTGAGACCACCTCGAAGGACCATCCGGCAAGACGGCAGTTCTCAAAACTGCACGCCGTCTCTGCAGTGTGCAATCTTGGCGTCTTCGCAGGGGGTGTGGTTCTGATCATCCTTTATTGATTCCACGGCGCAAACCGCACGACTGTGTTAGGATCGCTCCGCCCTGAAACATGAGATCTTCCCCCACAGGAGCTGCCGATGACCGACGACCTCCTCGATCACCCCCTGATTTCGCAGCGCTACTTCTTCCCCCGCCGGGGAACTCTGCCCGATCCGCTCTGGGTCGATGCCGGTGACGTGCGCCTTGCCTGCCACCTCCACCAGGTCGACCCCGACGCCCGCACACTGGTTCATTTCCACGGCAACGGCGAGATCGCCGACGACTACCTGGGGGATTTCGTCGAGATCGTCGGCCGCATGGGGTGCAACTGCCTGCTGGCGGAGTTTCGCGGTTACGGGCGCTCCGAAGGGGAGCCCCAGCTCGGGCGCATGCTCGGCGATGTGGAGGCGATCGTGCGGGCGGCAGGAGATCCCCGGCGGCTGATCTTTTTCGGCCGCTCGGTCGGCTCCATCTTCGCCATCGAGGCGGCGGCCCGTTTTCCGCAAGCCGCCGGGTTGGTGCTGGAGAGCGGCGTCGCCGACGTTCTCGAGCGTCTGCTGCTGCGCATGCGGCCGGCCGAACTGGGAGTGAGCGCGGAGGAGATGGCCGCCGCCGTTGCGCGACGCCTCGACCACCGGCAGAAGCTCTCCCGCTTCCCGGGGCCGGTGCTGGTCATGCATGCCCGCAACGACGACCTGGTCGACGTCAGCCACGGCGAGCGACTCCATCTCTGGGCGGCGGGGGAGAAGAGGCTGAAGATCTTCGCCCGGGGGGATCACAACACCATCCTGCTCGCCAACGCCCGGGAGTACTTCCAGGAACTGGCGAATTTCATCGGCAGCCTGGGAAGATAGGCCAGCACTTCAAACATCTCCCGCAGGATCCTCTCCCGATGCAGCCCCTGCCGGACAGACCGGTGGCAAGGAGAAATTTCGGGGCGCAATTTTTTAGTATCGATAAAGTTTTAAATTAGTGTTAAAAAACAAGGTACGCTTCCGTTGAATGGCCTCCGGCAGCGTGAAGCGAACCCCACACGACTTGCAGTCAAGAGCCTTCATGCCCGAGTGGTACCTTTTAAGCATAGCGGCCCTTCTGCTTCTGGGGACCCAGCGTTTCCTCTACAAGGTCGCGGCAGAGCGCAAATGCTGCTCCTCATTGACCACCGCCGTCTTCATGGGGACCGTCACCGTGATGAGCGCCGCGGTCTTTTTCGTCTCGGGGGAGCCGACGGGCGACATGACCTCCCTCGTTCTTCTTTCGGTGATCAACAGCCTCGCCTTCGCCTTCGCCACCGTCGCCCACATGGAAGCCCTGCGGCATCTGCCCGCCGGCATTACTTTCCCCCTCACGCGCCTGAGCATCCTTGTGGTGATCCTCTTTTCGATCTTCTTTTTCAACGAGCGGCCGAACCCGTTCCAATGGATCGGCATCCTGATGGGCTTCTCCGTCGTGGCGGTCCTTGCCGGGGAGGCGGGGAGCGAGACGAGGCCTGAGGGGAGCGCCGGGTCCGGACTGCTCTTCATCGCCGTGTGCGTCCTGTGCGGCGCCGTTGCGGCGATCTCCAGCAAACTCGCAGCCATATCCACCAGCAAGGCCGGATTCATGGCCCTGTCCTACCTGCTGGCGACCTTTTTCTCTCTGGCGATCAATCGCAAATGGGGGAGAAAAAAAGCCGGGGCGAGCCCCGGCGAAGCGGTGAAGATCGGGGTGGTGATGGGCCTTCTCAATTTCTTCGGTTTCTATGCCTTCCTGAGCGCCCTGGCCACGGGCCCCCTCTCGATGATCTCTCTGATCACCGGCATGCACTTCATGATCGCCATCGTCCTGTCGGTTCTGCTCTACCGTGAAAGCGTCAGTCGCCCGAAGGTGGTCGGCATCGGCCTGACCCTCGTGGCGGTCTTTTTTCTCCAGCTCTGACTCAGCTCTCGAGCCTCTGACGCGCCTCGTGCAGGAGAAGGTGGTAGCGGATGATGAGGTTGAAGATCTCCCCCTCCTCCCCCTTGATCACATCCATCAGCTCTGCGACGATTTCCTCCACCTGGCGGGTGACGAATTCCATGTCGTTCCTCGAACAGGTATGAGGGAAGAGCAGGTTGAACGATTTCGGGCGCGCGTCGATCTTTTCGGCCGCACGGCGCAGTTCGGCGGCGAGGTCCTCGATCGCCTCGGAAGGAAGCTCAAAGGGGAGCTGCTCTCGCAGGAGCTTCTCCATCTTCTTCTCTCTGGTGGGAAACTCGATCACCTTGCTCATAAAGTTATCCAGAATCCGTGAGTATTACTCAATGCCTGGTTTTGTGGTTTTTCATCTGTCGTTTGGCGAGGAGTGAGGCGTGAAGAGGAAGGAGCAACTCCCAACTTCTCACGCATTCAGATTTATTTTAGTGCCACCCCCGCAGGACGCGCAAGACGAAGGAAGAGACGAAAAGGCTGTGTCTGCATTCTCGCCAGCCACAGCCTTTCCTGTCCTCGGCTCAGGATCGTTCCAGATCGACCTGGAGGGGGATCGGTTTTGCGAGAGAGTTGAAAACCGGTGAATATTTCTGGGCCATGGCCAGAAGCTCCTCCTTCTCCTGCTCGCTCAGGTCGGCTTCAATCCTGAAAGAGATCCGTATCTCCTGGTAGCCGACGGGGACGGTTTCGGAAAGCCCCAGAAAACCCTGCACGTCGAGATCCCCTTCATAGCGCGATTCGATCGACCGGATCTCGATTCCCCGTGCCGCCGCGTGGGCGACCATGGCGGTGGTGAGGCACCCCGAGAGCCCGACCAGCAGATATTCGACCGGGTTCGGCCCCTTGTTGCTTCCGAGAAGGACGGGGGGTTCGTCGATCTCGAAGTGCATCGCGTCGCGGGAGTCGTCCTGCTGCAGGGCTCCGTAAAAGTCCTTGACGCGGGCCCGGTTGTGGGCGCCACCGGCCCAGCGGTTCGTCGCCCGGAATTTGAATTGGGCCACGGCGGGGTTGTCTTTGATCACTTCGATGGTGTCGAAGAGCTGAGTCACATTGATTTGATTGACGGTTTTCATCTCTTTCGCAGTTTCCATCTCTCTTCTCCATTTGTTTATTGAACAGACCAGTCTGTTCATTTTCGGACCGAAAAAACGCTATCCTCATTCGAGGAGACGTTTCACCATCTCGACCCCCTGTCTCGCCGGCCAGATGTCATGATAGATCTCCGTCATGGCAATGGCTCCTCCCAAAATGACCAGGTAATCGTCGGCCAGCCTCTCGGCGTCGAACTTGCCGTAGGTCTGCCGGTCCGATTGAATCAGTTCGTTCGCCAGATCGCGCACCAGGCGACGCAGGTTTTCGTAGTGCTTGTGCCCTTCGCGCCTGAGCAGATTGCGGGGGTCGGGGATTTCGGCAACCATGTTCAGAAAGGCGCAGCCTCGGAGCCTGTTCGCCTGCAGCCACGGCTCCACCGACTCGATCACTGCAAGAAGCCGTTCTCTTGGGGAATCGTGGTCGCGCACGTAGGCCGTGATCGCCTCATACTCCGATGTGTTTCTGTCCTGCAGGTACGCCAGGCACAGATCCTCTTTGGTCGGAAAGTGGTTGTAGAACGTCGCCTTGGCGACTCCCGACTTCTCGATGACCTCGTTGATGCCCGTCGCACGGTACCCCTGCTGGAAAAAGAGGTCGGCGGCCGTGCTCAGTATGCGCTCTCGGGGAGCTATATCGCTTCGTTTCGTCTTCATGGTGTAACCGTATCATAGTCAGACATGTCTGTCTACTTGGGGGAAATTATTTTTCCATCATTGAAGCCTGGCGACGATTTCGTCCACCTGCGAGCCGACCAGACCGTATTGCGGGTTGGTCCGGACGAGTCGCTCGGCCAATGCTCCCATATCGCTGCGGTCATCAAGAATGACGAATTGGGCGACCGGCAAGGTGGCCTGCTGCAGCCATGCCGAGATTTCTTCGCCTCGGGGACCGTCCTCAAGACAGGGCGTCGCTCCGACAACGCGGCCCCTCGCGTGGACCCCGGCCGTAACGAGCATCTCCTCCAGTTCTTCAACACTCGCCCCGATACGCCACATGGACGTGACGACGATAGCGGCGCCGGTGCGATCGACCACCGTGTTGAGAACCTCGACATTGGGGCGGTCAAAGAGTTCCCCCCGCTCCAACGTCGTCGCCGTATTGAGCACGTCGTCGAAGTCAAGGAAGAGGATCTTTGCGCCGACTTCAGCGGCTCGAGTTTGATCCATTCTTTTCAATTCTCTTGCGGCTTCCATTTTTCTTCTCCCTCACTCCGTGCTTGTTTCAGGTCTCGGTTATCTGCCGCCTGTTTATCTTCCGATCTGATTACACCATATCATAGACAGACTTGTCTGTCTAGCACCTGAGAGGCAACTCTGCCGGGGAGAAAAAATTCTCTTTCATGCCATAATTGAAGAAGTTCCCGGCAATTCCGAGGGAACCACGTCACGCTCGACTGAAAGAGATCCGCTCCAGGGGAAACACCTGCATGGCGCTGACTCTCACCGATTTCGTCGACTCCGCGATTCTGGAGGAGTTGACCAAAAGCATATGGCGCTGCTCCGGCTTGCCGGCCCAGGTCATCGATCCGCAGGGGCGGGTGCTCGTCTCCTCCGGCCGTCAAGACCTCTGCTTCCGCTTCCATCGCAGCCATCCCCTCACGTCTCAGTACTGCCTCGAAAGCGATACGAAGATAGGCGACCTGGCCAAGGACAGGGCAGCCGAACATTCCCTCCTGGAGGCACGCTGCCGAAACGGTCTGAACCACATAGGGCTCCCCATCATCGTCGCGGGGGTGCACCTCGCCACCCTCTTTCTCTCCCAGTTCCTCTATGAGCCCCCCGACGAAAAGACCTTCCGCCGACAGGCGCGCGAGCTGGGCTTTGACGAGGAGGAGTATCTGGCGGCGCTGCGCAAGGTTCCCGTCCTCGACAGCGCTCGGGTCAACGAAGTGTTGACCTTCTGCAATGTGCTGGTGCGGCTGGTGAACGAAATGGGGACGAGGGAAGCGTCGTTGCTCGCATCGAAGGAGCGGCTGCTCAAGTCGGAGGAGAAATTTCGTCACCTTTTTCAAAACGCCAACGATGCCCTCTTCATTATCGGTCCCTCCGGCCGCATCCTCGATGTCAACGAAATGGCCTGCGCCCGCCTCGGGTACTCCAGGAGGGAGTTGTTGCGCAGGCAGGTGAAAGACATCGATTCAAACGTGATCGCGAAAGACGCCGAACTCCAGGTTCAATTCATACTCAAGGAGGGGACGGCCGTTTTCGAGACGGAACATACCAGCAGAGACGGCCGCAAGATCCCGGTAGAGATCAGTGCCCGCAAGATCGAGATCGAGGAACGACCGGCGATACTCTGCATCGCGCGCGACCTCACGGAGCGCAAGCGGGTGGAAGCCGCCCTTCGCGAAAGCGAGGAGCGCTTTCGCAACGTCATCGACTCTACCCCCCTCGGCGTTCACCTCTATCAGCTCGTGGGAGAAGAGCTCATCCTCACCGGAGCCAACCCGGCCGCAGACGCCATCCTGGGGATCGCGCACGTGCCTCTTTTCGGACGCACCCTCGAAGAGGCGTTCCCCCCCTTGCGCCTGACGGAAATCCCCGCACGTTACCGGGAGGTGTGCCGCGGCACCCGCTGGCAATCGCTCGAAGTTCCGTATGAGGACGAGATCTCGGGGATTTTCGAAGTCCACGCCTTCCCCACCGGCGCCGGTCGCATGGCCGTCCTTTTCGCCGACATCAGCGAGAGAAAGAAGTGGGAGAGCGACCTCCTCTACCGGGAGCGATTCGAGGCGCTGATCGCCGCCATCTCCACCCGATTCATGGAGGGGGAGCCTTCTGATCTCGACAAGAACATTGAGTCGGCCCTGCATGATCTCGTCGAATTCGCAGGGGTCGACCGCGCCTACCTCTTTCGCCTCTCCGAAGACGGCGAACGGATGTCCAACACCCACGAAGCCTGTTCACCCGAAACGAGTTGTGAAATCGAGCATCTGCAGGAGCTGCCCGTGTCCGATTTCCCCTGGCTCATCGGGAAGCTGCGCGCCCGCAAAATCGTCCATATTCCCCGGATCTCGGAACTCCCCCCGGAGGCGGCGAAGGAAAGGGCGCATTTTGCCGAACAGCAGATCCAGAGCATGATCTCCGTCCCGGTCCTCATCAAGGGGGATCTCGGGGGGATCGTCGGTTTTGACGCGGTGCATGCCGAAAAGGCCTGGGACGAGCGCGACATCGTGCTTCTGCGCACCTTCGGCGACCTGGTCGGCAGCGCCCTGGAGCGCCGTCTTGCGACCGACTCCCTGGAATACCGCGCGCGGCTCGATCACCTCGTTGCGACCCTCTCCACCCGCATGCTCAATCTCGAGCCCGAGTCGGTCGATACCGCCATCGAAGCCGCTCTGTCTGAAATCGGCTCCTTCGTGGGGGTGGACCGCTGCTATGTCTTCCAGTTCTCGGACGACGGCGATCGCTTCTCCAATACCCATGAGTGGTGTGCTGCTCAGATCACTTCCTTCAAAGGGGAACTGCAGAACTTGCCGACGTCACGCTTTCCCTGGATTTTCGGGAAGATTTTCCGGGGCGAGACTATCGTCGTTTCGGATACGGCCGACCTGGATGCCAAGGCGGAAAGGGATGAATTCGAACGGCAGAGGATCCGTTCGATCCTGTGCGTCCCCATGTTGATCGAAGGCAGGGTGATCGGTTTTATCGGTTTCGACGCCGTTCGGCAGAAAAAAAAGTGGCAGGACGATATCGTGCTGCTGCTGCGCCTGGTCGGAGAGTTCTTCGCCAACGCCCTGGAGCGTCGCAGAAAAGACAGGGAACTGCGCCAGGCCCAGGAGCAGATTTCCGCCATCTTGCGTTCACTCAGGGCCGGCCTTGTGGGGGTCGACCGGCAGGGGCGCATCATCCTGCTCAACCGCCCCGCCGCCAAGATCCTGGGGCTGGAAGCGACGGACACCAGAGGTCGCCTCATAGGCGAGTTCCCGATAGAGCCTGCCCTGCGAAGACAGATCGACTCGGTCCTGGCGGGCCGGAGACCCGAGGCGGTCGAATGGACGCTGCCGTCACGGGGAGGCGCGCCGACGTGCAGCATCAGAGCCCGTACCGATGCGGTGCGCAGCGACAGGCGAAAACGAAGCGGCGCCATCACCCTATTGCAGGACGTCACGAATGAGCGCGAGATCGACCGGCTCAAGAGCGAGTTCATTTCCACCGCTGCCCATGAATTGCGCACGCCTCTGGCATCTGTGCTCGGCTACGCGGAGCTCCTCCTGAATCAGGAGACCTTCGGCAGCTTCACCTTCGAAGAGGAGCGGGAGTTTCTGGAAGAGATCTACAAAAAAGCCGAATCCCTCACCGAACTGATCAACGACCTTCTTGATCTCAGCAGGATCGAATCCGGCCAGCTCGTGCGTCTGACCCTTTCTGCCACGTCCATAGGGCCGCTGATCGAAGAGGTGGTCGAAGATTTTCGTCGCCGCAACCCCCATCACCGATTCGAATCGCGTCTCCCGATCGATCTTCCGGAAATCTCATTCGATGCGGCCAAGATCCGGCAGGTCATGGAAAATCTCCTGGGGAACGCGGTCAAGTTCTCCCCACCGGGGAGCCGTATCAAGGTTGAGATCGCGATGCATCCCGATCGGGCTGAAATCGTTGTTGAGGACGAGGGGGTCGGCATGAGACCGGAGGTCCTGGAACATGTCTTTGATAAATTCTATCGAGGGAGCGCTGACTCGGCGGTCAGCGGAATCGGATTGGGGATGACGATCGTCAAGAACATTGTCGAAGCGCATGGCGGAACGATCAGGGTCGAAAGCTCCCCGGGGAAAGGAACCCGGGTCGTCTTCGCCCTCCCTCTCAAAGGGTAAACGCAATCCGCCTTGCATTGACCCCGGTTTTGTCTCAGAATTGCATCCATGCCTGTCCCCTGCCATATCGAAGCGTTCACCGATTTTGCCCAGAGCATCCCCAGGGCGCTGGACGCTATCGGAGCCGCCGCGGTCCTGAAGACTCAGGAGAGGATCGTTCTCAAGCCCAACCTGGTGAACGCCTCACCGCCCCCGATCACTTTCCCCGCAGCGGCGGCGGAGGCGATGCTGGCCTACATCCGGGATTGCAGCGGGGCCAGGGTCGTCATCGCCGAGGGGTGCGGGGATCCCGGCATCGAGACGTCCGAACTTTTCCGCCTGCACGGCTACGATAGCCTCGCCCGAAGGTACGACGCCGAACTGGTCGATCTCAACCACGCCCCCCTGGTCCGCCTCGAAAACCCCGATTGCCGCGTCTTCCCCTCATCCATGATGCCGCGGGTGGTGATGGAGAGCTTCCTGGTCTCGGCGGCGGTCCTCAAGGCCCACTCCCTGGCCGACGTCACCCTCTCGATGAAGAACCTCATCGGCTGCGCGCCGCCGGCGTACTTCCAGCAGGGGGGCTACTGGCGCAAGTCGGCCTTCCATTCCCGGATGCACGAGGCGATCTTCGACCTCAACCGTTACCGCAAACCCGACCTCGCCTTTCTCGACGCTTCGGTGGGGATGGCCGAATACCACCTCGGCGGCCCCACCTGCGACCCTCCGGTCGAGCGCATCGTCGCCGGCTTCGATCCGGTGGCGGTCGACGCCGTCGGCGCAACCATGCTCGGCAAAGACTGGCGCACAATCGGCCACATCCGCTTCGCCAACGGGGTGCTCGGCCACGCGGTCTGATCCTCCTTCCCACCCTCCCTTGCAGCAGCTTCCATTCGCAATATAGTTGTGTTGCGGCGGGATCTCTCCGCACGCAGGTGCCGGCCCCCAGACCGGAGGGTTCCTGTAAGGAGACGCACGATGAGCATGAATTCAAAGCACTTTTTCCTTCGCAGCATCCCCCTTCTGGCTCTACTAATCTTCGTCGCCGTGCCGGCGGCGGCGTCGGGGTACCCGGCTCTTGAGCGCCTTGAGAGGCTCGATACCGTCGTCGATTACGGCCTCGGCTCCCCCGAAGCGGCGACTGTGGTCTTTCCTGCCGTTCGGGAGATCTATCTGGACCCGAGCGTGAACGCCCTTCCGAACCCTCCGCGCACTGTGATCGTCTTTCACGGGGAAGCCGTCAAGTTCCTCTCCACTGACAGGGAGGGCTTCGATGAGGCGCAACATGAAGCTCTCGACAAGATCGCCGAGCAGATTCGCCAATTCCACGAAGACGGGGTCAGAATGGAGGTCTGCATGTACGCCGTAAGAGTATTCGGCGTCAATCCCGGCACTCTGATGAGCGAAATCGAACAGGTCGGCAACGGCTTCATCTCGGTCGCCGGCTATCAGAACCAGGGGTACGCGGTGATAGCGGTACCGTAGCAGAGCAGCACCGAGGGACAGGCCGCCAAAATCTTTCGCACCGGGGAGGGCTCATGGTCAGACGAAAGCTCTTCAGCGATCTTGGCTCCCGGCTCGGCCGGGCTCTCTATCTGCTGGGGCGTCCCGCCCGCGGCGATCGCGGCCGGGGAGGGACGCTCATCCAACCCTACCGAGGCTTTGCATCGCAACGCGAGATCTTTCTGATGGGGAGGGTCTTTCGACAGCAGCGGGCGAGTCCCATCATCCGCAAGGGTAGGCTCGGACGCGACCTGGTCGATATCGCCCGGCGGATTTCGCGCCGCGGCGCTCCGGGGATTACGCTTACTGCCCGCTTCGGCAATTCGTACCAACATGTAACGACGGACCGCGACGGCTACTTCCACATCGATATGTGCTTCGCCAAGCCCCCTCGCCGGGAGCGCCTCTGGCATCGCCTCCAGATCGAGGCGCCTGCCAACGACTCAGGCCCCCACCGCTCCATGGGGATTTTCTTTCTTCCTCCAAGGCAGGCGCGTTACGTCGTCATCAGCGACATCGACGATACGGTGATCTTCACCGGCGTGGCGAACAAGGTGAAAATGGTCTGGCGGCTTTTCTTCCAGGGGGTCCGCGAGCGCGTCGCCTTTCCTGGAGTCGCCGCCTTCTACCGGGCACTGCACCGGGGGGTCGCAGGAGACGAATTCAACCCGATGCTCTACGTCTCGCGCAGCCCCTGGGGGCTCTACGAGATCCTGGAGGAGTTCTTCGAACTGCACGACATCCCGGAAGGGCCGATCCTCTTTCTGCGCGAATGGGGGTTGTCGTGGCGCCGGCCCCTTCCCCGCCGTGCCAAGGAGTACAAGCTCACTCTCATCCGGCGCATGCTCGCCATCTACGACGAACTCCCTTTCATTCTCATCGGAGACAGCGGCCAGCGCGACCCTGAGATCTACGCCCAGATCGTTCGGGAGCATCCCGGCAGGATCGCGGCGATCTATATTCGGGACGTCAGCAAAGCCTCTCGGCGCCGGAGCATCGAGGCCCTCTCGGCAGAGATTGCCGCCACGGGCACCCCCCTGCTCCTGGCGACCGATACCCGCGCCATGGCGCAGCACGCCGCCGAACACGGCTTCATCTCCCGCAAAGCGGTCTTCGATGTCGCAGGGGAAAAGAGGGATGAAGAGGCTCTGGAACGCTCCCCCATCGTACCCTCCGGGCTGGTTCGCCAGGCGCCTTGACGGATAGGAAGGCGGCTCCGGCTCGGCGTCAATCGGGGAGGGGCGCCACCAGAACAGGCCGTCGGCTCTTGCGAAGAACTTTCTCGGCCACACTTCCCAGCAGGACGTGTTTGAGCCGCCCTTTGCCGTGGCTCCCCACAACGATCAGGTCGGCGTCGATACGTTCGGCCGTTTCGAGAATCCGTCCCGCCGGCGACCCGTGGCGCACTTCGACGGCGGCGACGTACTCGATCTGCTGCGGATCAGAGGCCGACTCGTCGCGAGCAATGCGCCGGAGACTCTCGCGGATCATCTCCAGGACCTCCTCCTTGTGTTCCAGTTCCAGCTCCGCAAGCCTCTGCTCCCCCATTACGGTTGAGACGTTGTGGACCGTGGCGGAATCGACCTCCGGAAGGACGTGCAGGATATGGATGGCGGCATCGTTGCTTTGCGCCAAGCCAATGGCATGCCGAAAGGCGTGGGCGGCATTGACCGACAGATCGGTGGCGTAAAGGATCGTTCGGTAACGCGGGATCATGGTTCACCTCGCCGATTCGGTTTCCGTGGTGGCGCGAAGGCGCATCCGCAGCCATTGAAGCAGGCAGATCCCCCCTGCGAGCCCAAGGCCGACGAGATAGCTCAGAAAATGGTTGTCGATGCCGATGTAATGGGCGAAGAAGCCGGGCCGGAACATGATCAGGGCGACACCGAGGAGGAGAATGATCTCGTACCAGCGCGCCTTGATGAGGAACCACCCCTGGGTGGCGGCGACGAAGGTGCACGTCCCCACGCACGTCATGACGAAGATGTAGAGCGCAAGGGGGAAACTGGTAATCCCGATCAGGAGCATGTCGGTGTTGAAGATGAACATGAAGGGGAGAACCGCCGTACGGATGTCGTACATGAATCCCTGGATCCCGGTGGGGATCGGATCGCTCTTGGCGATGGCGCTGGCGGCGTACGCCGCCAGTCCCACCGGCGGCGTGTCGTCGGCAAGTATGCCGAAATAGAAGACGAACAGGTGCGCTGCGATCAACGGCACGGCGAACCCCTGCCACTCTGCGATGGTCACCAGGGCCGGAGCGGTCAGCGACGCCATGACGATGTAGTTGGCCGTGGTGGGGAGCCCCATGCCGAGGATCAGGCAGGCCAGCGCCGTGATGAGGAGCATGAGGAAGAGATTTCCCATGCTCAGAATGTCGATGATCTCGGTGACGAGTCCTCCCAGCCCCATCGTCACCACCCCCACGACAATCCCGGCCGACGCCGTCGCCACGGCAACGCTCACCATGTTGCGCGCCCCGGCGATCAGCCCGGAGACGAGGTCGAGAAAGCCGAGGGTGAGCCCCTGAACGACGGTGATGCCGCTGTTCTTACGGGTGACCACATGCTGCAGGAGCATGATCACAGCAAGGGTCAGGATCGCCCGAAACGCCGCCAGGTCGGGGGAATGGCGCGGAATGATCAGCTCGTAGAGAAGGACGAAAATCGGCAGCAGGTAGTGCCAGCCGTGCCGCAGCGTCAGAAAAAAGCGGGGGAGATCGGCCCTGGGAAGCCCCTGCATGCCGAGCTTGGAGGCCTCGATGTGGGTCAGGTAGAAAAGGGCGATGTAGGAGGCGAAGGCCGGCACGGCGGCCGCCTTGCAGACTTCAAGGTAAGGGATGTTGACGTACTCGGCGATAATGAAGGCGGCGGCCCCCATGATCGGCGGCATCAACTGGCCGTTGGTGGAGACGGCGACCTCGATGGCGGCGGCCTTTTTCGCCGGGTAGCCGACCTTTTTCATCAGCGGGATGGTGAAAGTTCCCGTCGTCACGACATTGGCGATGGATGAACCGGAGACGATGCCGGTCATGCCGCTGGAGAGGACGGCCGCCTTGGCCGGTCCTCCCTTGAAACGCCCGAGCAGACTCATGGCCAGGTCGATGAAGAAACGCCCTGCGCCGGCGCGCTCGAGCATCGCGCCGAACAGGACGAAGAGAAAGACGATGCGGGCCGAAACGTCAAGGGGTATGCCGTAGATCCCCTCGGTGGTCAAGGCGATCTGGCCGACGTAACGCGACAGGCTCACCCCTTTGAAGGCGAGAAAGTCGGGCATGTACGGCCCGAAAAAGGCGTAGAAGGTGAAAAGTCCGGCGATCACCGGCAGGGCCGGCCCGATCACCCGACGGGCCGCATCGAGCAGAACGACGACCAGAAAGACCCCCACGATCAGATCGCGGGTGATGGGGCGTCCGATGCGCGAGGCAAGTCCCGTGTAATCGATGGTGATATAGAGCGCCGCCAGAGCGGCAAGCACCGCAAGGACGATATCCGGGACAGGAATCCCGCGTTTCTCCCCCAACCACCGCAGCCCCGGCGTCTTCACGTCGCGGCGCAGCGTCGGATATGAGAGAAAAACGATGGTCAGCGCAAAAGCAAGGTGGATCGAGCGGATGATCGTCGAGTCGAGGATCAGCCAGCTCGAGAGCGAAAGCTGAAAAAGAGACCAGCACAAGGCCACCGCCGGGACGAGATAGCGCAACCACCCATCGACCCGGCGCAGCCCCAGCTCCTCCTCTTCCCTCATCCTCTGCGCCGCCCGAACCCCTTCGTCGGGCGACGGATTCTTCCTCTCGGTCATGCGAACACCACAAAATCAACGGAGGTCGAAGGGGCGCGAAGCGCCCTTCGACCTCTGTGCTCATTCTTTCCTACAGCAGTCCGGCTTCCTTGAAGTATCTCTGCGCCCCCGGATGCAGCGGGGCGGAAAGCCCCTCGAGCATGTTCTCGACGCTCAGCACTTCCAGGGCCGGGTGCAGTTTGCGCAGCTCATCGATGTTCTGGAAGACCTCCTTGGTAATGGCGTAGATGACGTCCTCGTGAACATCGGCGGAGGTGCAGATCGTCGCCTTCACCCCGAAGGTCGGAACATCGCCCTGGTTGGCGACGCCCGGGTAGTGGGAGATCGGAATGAGCGCCGGCGCATAGTAGGGCTGTTCGGCCGCGAGCTTCTTCACCAACTCCTCGGGGACGGGGACGAAAGTGACCTTGCGGGCGCCGGCAACGGCTTCCTTGATCGACCCGTTGGGATGCCCTACGGTGTAGAAATAAGCATCGATGCGGCCGTCCTGCAGCATACCTGCCGCTTCGGCTGGCCTGATCCCCTCGGCTCTGAGGTCTCTGTCGGGGCTGATGCCGGCAGCCGTGAAGAGATCGAGAGCATTGACCCGCTGGCCGGAACCGGGGACTCCGATATTGACGGTCTTCCCTTTGAGATCCTCGATGGAGCGGATGTTGCGGTCCGCCGCCGCCAGGATCGTGACGGCTTCTGGGTGGATGGAGAACATCGCGCGCAGCTTCTGCTGGGGCCGCCCCTCCCATTCGCCGAGTCCGTTGAACGCCTGGTACTGCAGGTCGGACTGAACAATCCCGAGCTCAATGTCCCCGTTCATCAGGGCGTTGACGTTGAAGACCGAGCCTCCGGTCGACTCCACGGTCATGCGCAGGTTGTAGACGCTGCGCTTTGCGTTGACCAGTCGGCTGATCGCCCCACCCGTCGGGTAATAGACGCCTGTCACGCCGCCGGTCCCCATGGTGACGAAGCGCTGCTGAGCCTCACTCGACTCAGCGCTGCCGAAAACCAGGACGGCCGCCAACAGAACTCCCGTCAGTCTCTTCATCTCATTCCTCCTTCTCCAGGTTTAATAATGCGGCCGGAAAGGCCGCTCGTACAATGCCTGCAGCGCCCGTGACAGGGCGAAAAGTAGCTTCGGCAGCTCAAACTTATTCTGCAGAGCGCTATAATTATAGATGCAATTTTGTCCAATGCTGTTTCTGATGCGAAAAATTCATGAATTTCGATGAGGATCATTTCGCCATGGAAATCAAACGATTCTTCACGGTCCCTGCGCTGCATGCAACCTCGGCGGACGCCGCGCTCCTTCTGCTTCGCAGCGTGGCGGGGCTCGCCTTCATGTTCCACGGGTGGCGCAAAATCCAGAATCCCTTCAGTTGGATGGGGCCCGACGGCTTTGCACCGGGGATTTTCCAGGCCCTTGCTGCAATCTCGGAATTCGGCGGCGGGCTGGCATGGATACTCGGTCTTCTAATTCCCCTTGCCTCTCTGGGGATTGCCTGCACCATGGCCGTCGCCTTCGTCGTGCACGCATTCATGCGCGGCGACCCGTTCGTCGCCATGGGGGGAGGCCCTTCCTACGAGCTGGCGGCGCTTTTTTTCTGCATCGCCCTTTTGCTGATGGCAGTGGGGCCGGGGAGGTTTTCTCTCGACAGGAAAATTTTCGGTCGACGCTGAACGGTTCCCCGAAAAAAGGAAAGAAGGTGAAAGTCTTCGATTCAACCTTTGGGGCAATTGGCTTATCGGGAGGGGTGATGTAAGATCGCTCAGAATTCACATCGAGGAGGACGCCAATGATACGACTTGTCACTCTGACCATCGGTCTTTTCGCCGCTGCCGTATTGCCTGCCATGGCGGCCGCTTCCGTCGTCCCCATCCCTTTTTCCGCCACCTACAACGTAAGTTTCCGAGGAATCAACGCCGGGGAACTGCACACGACGCTGCGTCCCGAGGCATCGGGCGAATACATCTATGAAACGCGCGCTAACCCGAGGCCCCTTGCAAGGCTCTTCGTCAGCCGTAAAGCGGTGGAGCGCAGCATGATGCGCATCGATGAGAGCGGAGTGCGCCCCATCTCCTGGTTTTCAGATGACGGCAGGTCGGAGCGTGACACCCTCGAATTCGCCTGGGGCGTTGAGAAGGTCAGCGGAACGGTGGATGGAAAGAGGGTTGAATTGTCGACCGAGCCGATGCTGCAGGACCGCCTCTCGATGCAGATCGCCGTCATCACCGCCCTGCTTCGCGGCGAGGAGCCTGAATCGATTTCCATGGTCGACGATCGCATCAAGCAGTACAGCTACATCCGCGTTGGAACCGAACGCATCAGAACGAGCGCGGGAGAGTTCGAAGCCGTTCTGTACGAAAGCACCCGTCCGGGATCGAGCCGCCTCGCACGCTTCTGGCACTCGCCGGAGCTCGGATATATCCCGGTCCGAGCCGAGCAGTTGCGCAAGGGGAAGGTGGAGACGGTCATGGAATTGACGGGGCTGAAGCCAATCTGAGGGACATGGGTTATCGGCGAGCAGCAACGGCCGGCGCTGGAAGATAAAAAATACGCGACCAGAAGAAAGCCTTCGGCCATGGAGCCGGGGGCTTTTGTCTTTCAGTAGAAGGTTCCGCAGGATACTTACTGAACGGAGGCGCCCTGCAGCCGGCGCCACTCGAGAAAAATCTTTACGGCGATCTCCATCGAATCGAGTTCAGGCGGGAAAGTGTCATCGATTCGTGCGGTGATCTCCTCCACTGCCGGAAGGAGATCCCCCTCCCCATAGGCTTCAAGGACGACCGGGTGGATGTAGTATTGCCGGCTGGCGGCGGGGCGGTTGCCGAGCAGGCGAGCCACCCCGCGCACTGCCCGGGCGATATTCTGCTTCACCTCGGAGCCGCTTGAGGCGGGACCGATCTCCCGCAGTTCGGCGGCTGCGGCAACGGTGGCGTGCCAGGTGCGGATATCCTTGGCGGTGAAGTCGTCTCCGGTCGCCTCGCGCAGGTAATCATTCACGTCCTCGGAGGCGACAGTCCGCAATTCGCCATCGCCGTTCACATAGCGGAACAGCTCCTGACCCGGCAGGTCGAGGATCTGCCGCAGGATTCGCGCGACCCGGCGATCCCGTACGCTTTTTTCATGCCACTGCCCGGATTTTCCACGAAAGGAGAGGCGGATTTCGGAGGTGGAGACCTCCACATGGTCACGGCGAAGGGTGGTGAGGCCGAAAGAGTTGTTCTCGCGCTGGTAATTCTCATTGCCGACCCTGATCAGACTCCTCTCCAGAAGGCGCACCACGGTGGCAAGGACTTTCTCGCGGGGAAGGCCGCGCCGGCCGAGGTCGGCCTCGATGCGCCGTCGAAGGGGCGTGAGGGCATCGGCGAACTGAAGAATTCTGGCGAATTTCACTTCGTTTCGGAAATCGGCCCACTCGGGGTGATACAGGTACTGCTTGCGGCCCCTGGAGTCGCGGCCGGTCGCCTGCAGGTGCCCCCGGGGAGAAGGGGAGATCCATACGTTCGTCCAGGCGGGGGGAATGGCCAGGGAACGGATGCGCTGCAGCTTCACGGGATCGCGGATGATCTCTCCGTTCCGTCCAAAATAAACGAACCCGCGTCCGCACCGGCGCCGGCCGATGCCCGGAGCCCCGTCGTGGACGTAATGGAGGCCGACCGCCCGTGCAGAACCCTCCGGGTCGCGCGGCAACGCCTCTTCGGCGGGGATGTCGTCGTGCACCTGTCCCATCGCGCTGCTCCTTCCCGTGTCCAGAGATATTCTAGCACTTGGGAAAGATCCGGGGCCAGAGGCAGGGGTTTGCGACCCCGCCGCTTCACATCTGCAGCGATTTGACTTCCAGAAACTCTTCCAGCCCGAACCTGCCGAATTCGCGGCCGTAGCCCGACTGCTTGAACCCGCCGAAGGGGGCGAGCAGATTGAAGCGGCCGCCGTTGACGTCGACCTGCCCCGCCCTGATCCGGCGGGCCACCCCCCGGGCGCGCTCCCTGTCCCCTCCCCAGACCGCTCCCGCCAGTCCGTAAAGAGTGTCGTTGGCGATGCGAACGGCGTCTTCCTCGTCCCTGTAGGTGAAGATGGAGAGAACCGGTCCGAAGATTTCCTCCCGGGCAATGGTCGAGGTCGGATCGACCCGGCCGAAAATCGTCGGCCTGACATAATACCCTCTGTCAAGCCCCTCCGGCGATTCGGGTCCGCCGATGAGGACTTCGGCCCCTTCCTCCATCCCTTTGCGGATGTAACCGCGCACCCGCTCGCGCTGCGCCTCGGAAATCAGCGGACCCAGCTTTGCCTGGCCTTCGAAGGGGTCTCCGACGGTGAAACCCCGCGCGGTCTCCACCGCCAGGGCGGCAGCCTCGGCGTATAGACTCTCCGGCACCAGCATGCGGGTGAGGGCGTTGCAGGTCTGGCCGGAGTTGAGAAAGCAGGCGTTCACGGTGCCCTTCACGGCGGCAGGAAGATCGGCATCGTCGAGGATGATTGAGGCCGACTTGCCGCCGAGTTCCAGAGAGACCCTTTTGACCGTCTTCGCCGCCACCTCAGCCACGCGTTTCCCCGCCCGGGTCGATCCGGTGAAAGAGATCTTGTCGACCTCGGGGTGAGCGGCCAGCGCCTCGCCGACGACCTCTCCGACCCCGCTCACCAGGTTGAAGACGCCGGGGGGAAGGCCCGCTTTCTCCACGATCTCGGCCAGCATGAAGGCGCTCAACGGGGCGAGCTCGCTCGGCTTGAGGATGACGGTGCAACCGGCGGCCAGCGCCGGGGCAATCTTGACGATGACCTGGTGCAGCGGATAGTTCCAGGGGGTGATGCAGCCGACCACCCCCACCGGCTCCCGGATGACGAGGGAGTTGCCGATCTCCTCCTCAAAGGGGTACTCGGTCGCCAGGGTGGCGTAACTCTCCATGACCGAGGCCGGAAGCCCCGCCTGGATGCGCCGGGAGAGCTTGAGCGGCATCCCCACCTCGCCGGTGATGGTCTGCCCGATCTCGTCGACGCGCTCGGTGAGACCCTGGAGAATTTTCCTCAGGAACTCGGCGCGCGTCGCGACTGAGGTGGCCGCCCACCCCTGGAAGGCGGCGCGGGCCGCGCGAACCGCCGCATCGACGTCTTCGGCCGAAGCGGCGGGAATACGCCCCATCACCTCCTCGCTCGAGGCATTGATCACCTCCATGAACTCGCCGCCGCGCGATGGAACCCATTTGCCGTTGATGAAGAGATTGTCGTAGCGTTTCATGGCGCCTCCCTCGGATCGCAGTGAACTAAAAGTCCGACTCTCGGTTAGACTCTTTTATACCAAGCCGATGGGAGGGAGACAATCGATCAATTTCGTTCTACCCGGGTTCGCCCAGATATCTTTTCGCCTCGGCCACGCCGGGGCGCTCCGAGTCTCCGGCCACCTCGATCAGCTTTTCATAGTGCTCCCGGGCGGCCTCCTCATCGCCGGCGGTTTCGGCGGCGCGGGCGGCGCCGAGGATGGTGTTGTAGCGTTTCGGCCAGATCCTCTCCGATGCCCGGTACGCTTCGAGAGCCTCGGCCGGTCGATCGAGATCCATGTAGAGGTCGCCCAACGCCTCGCGCGGCGGCAGCAGCGCACCGGGAGTGACCGGATGTTTTTCGACGCTCCTTTCGAGTTCTCCTGCGGTCCCGAGCAGCCTGATCGCCTCGTCGGTCTCACCCTGAGCCCGCGCCATCCAGCCGGCAAGGATCAGCCGGTCGATCTCGATGTAGGTGGCAAAGTGCCGATCCCCGGCGGCTTCGGCGCTGTCGCGCAGTTCGGCAAGTCGAGCCTCGGCCTCTTTTGCAGCGTCGAGATCACCGGTATGGACGCTGCCCAGACCCCGGGCCAGCCACGTCATCCCCTCGGCCCACACGGCCTGATCCCAGGGGAGATAGTCCGGCGAGCGTGGCTCCAACGTCGCCGCTTCGCTCCACTCCCGCCGCTCGACGGCATAGCGCGCCGGCATGGCTGCGACGTGGAAGGCGCTGATGAACGAGCGCTGGAAATTGTCCTTCGAGAGGGTCTCCTCGATGACGTCCAGAGCCTGATCGTCCTCGCCCTGCTGGAGATAGGCATAAAGGATGTAGTCGGTGGCGTGCGGGAAGTGGTGCGATACGGCATCGCCGACGGGATACTTCAGCGCCGCCGCGGCCGAGCGCCGGTTCCAGTCGATCACCTGCGGCCAGTCTCCGAGGCGCACGTAGATGTGCGACGGCATGTGCAGCGCGTGGGGGACCTCCGGTGCGATCTCGCCGTAGCTCTCGACGATGTCGAGCGATTTGCCGGCGCGTCCGTCGGCGTCGGTGGCGTGGATGGTGTAATGGACGGCGCCGGGGTGAGTGGGAACCTTTTCATAGATCTCGCGAAGAACCGCTTCAGCCTCGTCGTGAAGCGGATCCCGCTCTTCGGACGGCGCCACCTGCGCCAGCGCCAGTTGCGACAGCGCGTAGAGGGCTGCCGTATCGTGATCTTCGGGATGGGCGCGGTAGGCGTCCTCCATCCCTTGCGCCCAGCGATCGATGCGGGTGCGAAACTCTGCCGTGTGAGGATCGCGGAAAAACGCCTCGGTCGCCTCCACGAGGTTGCGCTCCCGCTCCGTCGCTGGATCGAGGGCTTTTGCCTCCTCGATGAGGCTCCAGCCGCGCTCCAGTTCCTCAGCGCTGGGGCGCGTCCCCCAAAGCGGCTGAAAGAGGGTCGTCGCGACCCCCCAGTAAGCCATGGCGCACTGGGGATCGTTCTCGGCAATGCGTTCGAAGGCCGCCTGCGCCTCCACATACATCATGTGATGCAGGAACCCCAATGCCCGGTCGAAGGCCGGCTGCGTCTGTTCGGCACAGGAGACCCGGAAATCGACCGTGCCCAACGCCTCATCGCCGGCGTAGGGGCGATCATCGTGCATGTGGCTATATGCAGGCTCATCGGCGCTGAGGCCGACAGCGAAGATCAGGCTGATCAGGGCGGCGATGGTGATGAAAACTGCCGTGTTCTTCATGCTGTGACGATTCGAGTTCATCTCTTTTCTCCTCCCTCTGCCCGTGCGACTGATCCGATCCGACCTGCCGACGGAGCAGAAAAAACTCTTCTCTTTTCACAGCTTATCCAAGCCGATATCGATGTCAAAATCAGCGCACGAGGGCCTTTGGGAGGTTTAGGCAGAGAACTTTTGATGTGCTTCCGGTGGAGTTCCCGGGCTTTCAAAAGCAAAGTTCGCCCCTGGAAGATGGGGCGCGGCGGGGTTATCGCGTCACATAGTCCAGAACCGAAGTCATGAGTTCATTGATCGCCGCATACGACGATTCCGGGGCAGAGCGCAGGGTCTGCTCGGTCTGGATGTAGCGGCCTGCAACGAGTTCGGCGCGGCAGTTTTCGATGAGCAGGTCCGCCGTCGCAGGCGTCGTTTCGAGATGGAACTGCAGCGCAACGACGTTTCTGCCGAACTGGAAGGCCTGGTTCTCGCAGGCCTCGCTCCTGGCGAGATGGACGGCGCCGGAGGGAAGATCGAACGTCTCGCCGTGCCAGTGAAAGACGCTCGCCGTGGGCGGAAATCGGAAAACGTCCGCCCCCGCCCCGATCCCCTCGATGGGAAACCACCCGATCTCCTTGTGCGCATTGGCGAATACCCGTGCACCCAGCGCGCTGGCGATCAACTGCGCCCCCAGGCAGATGCCGACAACCGGAGTTCCGAAACCGATCGCCTCTGCCAGAAAGGCCTTCTCGTGGCGCAGCCACGGATACTCCCGCTCATCGTTCACACTCATGGGACCGCCCATCGCGATCACGAGGTCGACCTGCCGGGGGTCCGGGAGGTCGGCCGACTGGTAGAAGCGGGTGTATCGGACATTCGCACCCCGCTCGGAAAGCCATGTCTCCATGCTCCCGAGCCCTTCGAAGGGGACGTGCTGCAATACGTGAACTTTCATTTTTTTCCTGCCTCTGCTGGGTTGATTGATGACAACGGAAGGAGATGCTCAAGGAAGGACCTGGAAAACCCTGATGACCGACTGGTGGGAAGGCTTGCGTTACTCCCAGAGGTCGCGAGGAAGGCGCTCTCCGCTTAGAAGCGCATCGAGAGATTCCGGGTGATCGAGGAAGGCGAGAACTCCGCCCCCCAGCTCGATGCTTCTGTCGTCCAGATCGTGGAGGCGTAGCGCCTCGGCAAGCGCCTTGAAGGCCTCATCGTAGGCGGCCTGCCGCAGCAGGTCGGCGGGGACGAAGCGCTCGGCATAGGGATCGAACGCTTTGAAGGCCTCCCGGCAGCGGTTGCTGTCGAGGGAAGCCGCCCCCCGGCAGACCAGAGGCCGCACCTGGTGGATGCTGCACGAACCGACATCATCAAGAAACGGGCATTTGACACCGGCGAAGATACGCTCCTCGTCGTCCATCCAGCGCACCCGCCTTCGGTGTGCGGCCAAATGTTCACGCATGCCGGAATACTCTTCATCGGCAAGCTGGGAACGCAGCCAATCGGCGATGAGCATCCCCTCCGGCAGGAGGATCGAAACATTGAGGACGCAGCAGTGCGGGCATCCTTTCCCGCAGGCCATCGGCCGGTCGCGGCAGAGATCCTCGGCGGCCTGCGAACTCACAGCGACCGCCCGCTCCAGCCCCGCGACATCCGGAGCGCCCTCAAGCGTCTCGACCAGCGTCGACGTCAGTTCGCAGCGAAACAGATCGCCATCCCAGGCGCCTCTCGTCATGAGCCCGTCCCCTTCCCTCTTCTCCCGATAGCTGAAGGCCCCCCGCCGTAGGGAGGCCTTCAGCTCGCAGCAGGTGAACGTTAGAAGGGTTAAATAATATCGAACAATGACGAAATGTCACAGGATCAGATGCGGAATCGTGCCCCTTACAGCCGCTGCCCCGTCCAGGGGCAATACTTCCAGGAGATGTGGGCGTCCTTTCCGTTGGGACACTTGCGCGGGAAGAAAAGGGCATTCAAAGGGAATTCCATTGCGGCGCTCACCCTGGTGTCGTCTCTTTGCGCGAATTGAAGGCTGAGCTTTCCTTCCTTGTAAGGATCCAGCAGCCTCTGCACCGATCCCGCCCTGTCTTCGAGCACGTAGAAATGCATGTTGTTTCCCAGGTTGCCCATCGCCGCACCGAGAACGGGCTTGAAAAGCCCGAGCACGATCTCCAGGTCGGGATGAATCGTTTTCATCGGCGCCATGCTGTAACTTTTACCGTCAGCAGCGGTAAAGGAGATCGCAATCTTTTTCTCGACTTCCTCCATTGAATAGAACTTGAACGCCCCAAAGGGGGTTATGTCGGCCTGGACGACGGCAAGCAGCGAAATGCCCGCCATCGCATCGAGAAGGGAGCGCTTGTCCGCTTCGCTCGTCGAACCGTCCCGGGACAGAACCGCTTCCCAGAATTCATTCGGAATCCACCAGGCCATGGCCAGATGGTTGTCCGAAGAGTTGGCCATCACCTGGGTTTCGCTTGTCAGTTCATTCGTATCGATTTTACCCGCGGGTCGTCTTTCGGCAGCCAGGGAACTCGTTGCGGCCACAAGTACGATCATCGTCGCGACAAGCAGTTTCTTCACAAGGATTCTCCTTTCCCTCCGTCTCAGCCTTGTTCTCGGATCAGAACCAAATCTCGAAATTTTCTTTGGAGATGATCTCCACAAATTGCCAGTTGTCGCCCGAGAGGCTCGCGCGCCAGTCGATTTGCACGCCGTCCATGAGGAAGGTCATGCGCACGGAGGCGTTGGAGCCGTCGAACCGGATGCTCCCCCCGTGCTGCGGCCACCACTGCGGGTCGGTCCAGTGAAACAGAATGGGGGTCGTAGTCGTGATTTCCACCCTCCCGAAATCGTGATCGTAGTAGCTGCCTGAAAGAGTGAACCTTTCGGACTGGTCGGCTATGGTATAGCTCGACGCCAGACGATAATTCTCGAACTTGTAGCTCTTGGCGCTCTCATGGTCGATCAGCACCAGGTTGAGTGTGATGCTGTCGTCCCAGCCGGATTGAGTCTCGCTCCAGGTGAAGTGCGCCTTTCCTCCCAGAGTGAAACTTTCGGCCCCTGAGATCACGGTCAGGGGATTGAACGTCATGGTCCCTGCCGTCTCCGACCACTCCATTGTGACGGTCCCTTTTACAATGACGCCATCCTCGCAGTAATCCTTGAAGATGAATGTTACGAGAACCGTCTCTGCATTCGGGTTGTAAGCCGACCACTCGAGACTCCCCCCGCACGGTCCATTTTCCGAGCCCGACTCCATGTTGCTCTGCTTTGTGATGAGGCTGCCGTCGTTGGGCGTCCCCGCGGCCATCCGATTCTGCAGGTCGCGCTTCAGATCAAGCAGATAGCCCAGGCGAGATATCTCCCCGCCCTCTTCTCCCTGAGGAACGACGGACATCGGCAGAACTCCGTCCAACCGATCCATTTGTCCGCCTGAATAAGCCGAAAGGGCGACCTCGGTAGCGTTCTGGGCGGTAATCACCGCTTCGTGCATATTTCCAGTATAGAGAACGCCCGCAGGAGCGGACGCCCCTCCTCCGCCACCGCAAGCAGACAGAGCCGCTCCCGCCAGAATAGCCATCAGAAATGCAAAACGTCTCTTCATTTCTTTCATCGATGTTCCCTCCTTGAAAAATAACGGCCTTTTTCGGGACATGTGCCCAAACTTGAACCCGAACCCGATCCCGATTTCGATTGGGATATTGACGCAATCATTCCGCCTCCCTCGAAACAATTAACGCCGCCCGACCAGCTCTTAGCGCTGATGCGGCGGCGTAGGTTGTTAGTCCGATCCCGGCCCTGACCTCATCGTCCCCCCCTGGTGCGAAAAACAATCCGGTTTCCCCTTTTACTCCTTCGG
>JARFUG010000112.1:5938-7390 GCA_029289095.1 Desulfuromonadales bacterium | reverse complement strand
ACATCCGTACCGAAATCGCCGTCCTTGGGGGAGGGATCGTCGGAATCCTCACCGCGCACCTGCTCCGGGAAGCGGGGCGTGATGTGGTCATCGTCGAAGGGCGGCGCATCGTCAGCGGCGTCACCGGGCACACCACCGCCAAGATCACCTCCCTGCACGGCCTGATCTATCACCATCTCACAAAAGCATTCGATCCCCAGAAGGCCCGGATCTACGCCGAGGCGAACCAGAGCGCCATCGAGAGCTATGCGCGGATGGTCCGTGAAAAGGGGATCGACTGCGACTTTCGCCGCCTTCCCGCCTTCACCTATGCCGAAGAGGCGAAGGACCTCGATGCGATCCGCAGGGAAGTCGATGCAGCCCTCTCCCTGGGACTTGCGGCCTCCTTTGTCCAGCCGACTGACCTCTCCTTCCCCGTCCAGGGGGCGGTTCGCGTGGAGGACCAGGCCCTCTTTCATCCCAGGAAGTTCCTCCTGGCCCTGGCGCAGGAGTTCGATCGGGCAGGGGGGAGAATCTTCGAAGAGACCCGCGCCCTGGAGATCCGGACAGGGCATCCGGCCACCGTGGAGACCGATCGCGGAAAGATCCGCGCTGACCACGTTGTTCTCGCCACCCACTTTCCCTTTTTCGATCCGCATTTCTTCTTCGCCCGCATGTACCCCAAGCGCTCCTATGTCCTTGCCGTGAGGATCGGGGGGGAGGTTCCTCAGGGGATGTATTACAGCACCTCTCAGCCGTTCCATTCCCTGCGTCCTCACCCCTTGGAGGGTGAAGACATCCTGCTCGTCGGCGGGGAGAACCACAAGACGGGAGAGGGGGGGAGCACCGCAGAGCGATACAGGAAAGTGGAAGAGTTCGCGCGAAAGCACTTCAAGGTGCGCTCCATTGAATACCGCTGGTCGACTCACGATCCGGTGACGACGGACCGCGTCCCCTTCATCGGCTCCCCCCTCTTTCGCAACATCCACGTCGCCGCCGGATTCGGCGGTTGGGGGATGACCCACGCCATGGTGGCGGCGACCCTTTTGCGGGACAAGATTGCGGGGGTTGAAAACCCGTGGTCCCGCCTCTACGACCCGGCGCGGATCAGTTTCACGGGAGCGGGAAGCTTCGTGAAAGAGAACCTCGACGCGGCGGTCCATCTCATAAAGGATCACCTGCTCCCCCCGGGACACCTCGATCCGGGGACGCTCGCTCCCGGACAGGGACGTATCGCCACGGTGGGGGGGCGCAAGAGGGCCATTTCGCGCGACCGCCAGGGGGTTCTTCACACCCTTTCTCCCTCCTGCACCCACCTGGGATGCATCGTTTCCTGGAACGACGCCGAGGAGTCGTGGGACTGTCCCTGTCACGGCTCGCGTTTCGATTCGGCCGGGCGCGTCATCCACGGCCCGGCGGTCAGGGATATGAGCCCGAAAGGCGGTGACAAGTAACGGTGACTGGTGACTGGTG
>JARFUG010000112.1:0-5838 GCA_029289095.1 Desulfuromonadales bacterium | reverse complement strand
GGTGACTGGTGACTGGTGGTAACTGTGGGCATTTCAGTCACCAGTCACCGGTCACCGCTTTTAGTGCAGCGTCTTTCCGGCCCGCAGTTCCTCCATACCTACGGGATACTCCCGCTGGCTTTGCGCCAGGAACTCGTCGAGAGTCCATGGCGGAAGCGGGCCCGGCAGGGGGTAGCGGGCGGTGAACGTCTCCGGAAATGCGGTGTGATAGCGGCTCATGGCGGCGAAGTCGCGGGGGAAGGCCTGTTCGTCGACTCCCAGGAAAGTCCCCTTGCGTCGGGCGCGGCCGAGGATCTGTCGCCAGCGCTCGATGGGGACGACGCCGACCGATTCAACCCCATGCGAGAAGAGCATCAGGCCGATCTCGTCGAAGGGATCGGATCTCTCCAGATACTCCTCCAAGATCCGGTCCATCGGCTCGGTCGGGAAGATCATCCAGAAGGGGACCGCCCCGACGCGCATCATCCAGTACGGCTCGAGCAGCAGGAACGATTCTCCCACCAGACGGTTGGCGACGATCCCTCTCTTGCGATACCACCAGCGGTAGAAATCGGCGACCAGGGGGCTCAAGTCCTGGGGCTGATCGAAGACGAGGCGCCGCACCCCGAATCCGTGCCGCTCGGCGAACGCCTCGATGTCGTCGCGCAGCGGTTCTGCAAATCCCCATTCGGCTTCGGGACGCTCGCCGTCGGGGGCGGGGGGGTCCCAGCGGCGGCGATAGGACCCGTACCGCCGCAGGTATTCCTCCACCCGTTCGCTCCCCTCGAAGAGATCCTTGAAGTCGGCTCCTCCTGCGGCGCCGAACTGAAAGATGTGGCGCTCGCTCACTAGGGTCGTCGGCCACTTGAGGCGGCAGTCGACCACGTAGATTGTGCCGCCGGGCTCCAGGTTCTTCAGCAGAAAGTGTTCGTAATGGGGGCCGAGGGTGAGGCGCTTGATGCGGAAGTAGGCGAGGACCCGACTCATGAGCAGATCCTGGACCGGATCGAGCATATGGTGGAGCTCGATATCCGGGTTGGCGTCGAGGAGTTGACGGGCGGGCTCGATGGACCAGGAGAGGTCCTGCCAGGGCTCATCGGGGTGCACTCCGGTGCGGCGCACAGGAATCAGATGGCTCTGGGGGAGCCAGGGTATCCCGAGCGCGGCGCACAGATGGACGGCGGCGCCGTTGGATGATCCGATCATCACGGCCGGATAGGGGCGGGACGGATAGAGACCGGCGGCCCACTTGGAGAGTTTGTCTGCGCGGAAATGATGCAGCTTCTTCTGGCTGATTGTTTCGGTCGCGCCGCTGTATTGGTAAAATTTTTCGCGCCAGGGAACCGGAAGACGATTGATCCCCAGGCCGGCAAGGTTGACCAGAGGGGCCAACGGCTGCGGCAGGACGCCGATATTGGCGTGACTCGATTCCTTGAGGTAGGCGCTGGTAGCCCTGAGCATCGAGGCGGTCGAGTCGAAATTCGCAACCCAGTTCTGGGGCATGATCATGCGACGTAGCATGGCGTCACCTCCATCAATGGACCAGGAAAGGGCTGATCACCCTGGCGAACTCAAGGGGCGCCGCGTAGTTGATCGTGTGGGCGGCGCCGGGGATGACCCTGAGATCCCCCCGGGGAAGGAGGGAGACGACCCTCTCGGTCCACTCCTGGGTGGCGATCGGATCGCGCGATCCGCGCACCACGAGGGTGGGGGCCTGGATGTGCGGCAGGCGCTCCTCGATCGGATGGGAAAGGCTGTGCGCGATCGTCTCCCTGGCGACCCGCAAGCCGGCCCTGGCGTAATCGCGCGCCATGAAGAGCCCGAGCGAATGTGGTTCGAAGGGAGAGTTGCGCACCAGGCGGCGAAACTGGGGCCACACCCCGCGTTCCCTCTCCTCTATCACGGGTCCTTGCAGGACGGCTCTGTGCAGCCGGTCCGGATGGCGAACGGCGAACTCGGCGATGATGTTGCAGCCGTAGGAATTTCCCACCAGGTTCGCCTGCTCGATTTGCATGGAATCCATCCACTGGGCGAGAGCGTCGGCCAACTCGTGCGTATCAAGTGCGTGACGCAGGCCCGAGCTCCTGCCGTAGCCGGGCAGGTCGACGGCGAAGACCCTGAAATCCGAAGCGAGGCGCTCAAGGGTCGGCACCATGTAGCCGCTCGCCACCACCAGCCCCGGAACGAGGATCACCGTCGGGGCCCCGGGCGGGGGAGCCTGTGCGGCGCGGGCGAAGATGTTCCATCCCCCCACTTCCCGGCAGACCCATTCCCAGTGTTTTTCCTTCGACCTCAGCGCCATCCCGCAAGACTCCACTTCGGTCTGGACGAACGCATCCAGGCCGCAATACCCAGGCCGATCCCCGCAGCCGCCAGCCCGAACACCTTGCGTGCCTTCGTCTCCTCAGGACGCTGCCATCCGCCTCCGACGGTATTCCACATCGTCATCGGCTCGAAGAGATTGCCGTCGCTGGCAGGCGCCGATCGATCGGCGAAGTGATCACGGTCGACCTGCCGCGCCACCATCTTTTCCGCCAGAGCGGGAGCCAGGGTGCGCATCACCATGAGTTGACGGCCGGCATTCCCCACAGCGACTTCCCTTCTGGGATGTCTGATCAGATTCATGATTGTGGTCGCCACCTGCTGCGGCGAGTAGACCGGATCGAGAGGCTTCACCGCGCGCCCTGTGTAGTTGGCGCCGTGCTGGAAAAGAGGCGTATCGATGGAGGCCGCCAGAACGGTGCAGATGTGGATGCCTGGGGCGTCCTGGAGCTCCATGCGCAGACTTTCGGAGAGGCCGTTGACCGCGAACTTGCTGGTGCTGTAAAGTCCCACGTAAGGAGAGCCGACCTTGCCGATCTGGGAGGAGACGTTGATCATCGTACCGCCCCCCTGCTCGCGGAAATAGGGGAGAGCGGCTCTCGCTCCGTGCATATATCCGAAGATGTTCGTTTCCAGAACGCGCCGGCACGCCTCGTAGGGGGTCTCCTCCAGGCGGCCGAAGAGGGTGACCGCCGCGTTGTTCACCCACACGTCGATGCGTCCGAAATTTTCGATCGCCTGCCGGGCGACGTGGTGCAGCGCCTCCTGGTCGGTGACGTCGGCCGGGATGACCAGCGCCCTGCCGCCGAGTTGCTCGCACTCGGCGGCCACGTCCCGCAGCGCCTGTTCGCGCCGCGCGCTCAGCACCACCGTCGCACCGTGCCGTGCGAGCATCAGAGCCGTGGCGCGGCCGATGCCGCTGGAGGCCCCCGTGATGATCACCACGCAATCCTCGATCTTGCGTTTCATGACGAAATCCTTTCGCGCGAAAGCGGGTGCTCTTGCGTTGCCCGCATCATTGTCATTAGTCCGATCTAAAATCTACAAGCAACTCTATAGAAAAACATCTACCTGTCAAACGGATGAAAGGGGCAAGTACTTCAATTAAAAGGCTTATCCACATAAAAGAGGAGCGGGTGACCGGAGCGGCTGAAGAAATGAGCGGGAGAAGCGCAGTAAATGCTATGATAATGAAAGTGTCGGAGGCGGGAGAGTCTTCAAACGGGTGAGTGTCAGGGACGTTCGCCGGAAAGTGAGATCGATGCAGATCTGGGTGGACGCCGATGCGTGTCCCAAAGTCATCAAGGAAATTCTGTTTCGTGCAGCAGAAAGGGTCGCGGTCCCTCTGACTCTGGTCGCCAATATGCCCCTGCGCACGCCCCCCTCGCGATTCATCCGCTCCATCCACGTGTCGGCGGGCTTCGACGTGGCCGACAGGGAGATCGTTCGCCTTATGGAGGAGGGGGACCTGGTGGTCACCGCTGACATTCCTCTGGCCGCTCAGGCGATCGAGAAGGGGGGCCATGCCCTCGACCCGAGAGGGGAGTTCTACACACGCGACAACATCGGAGAGCGCCTGGCGGTGCGCAATTTTCTCGACGAACTGCGCGGCAGCGGCATCGAAACCGGAGGCCCTGCGGCTCTCAGTCATGCCGACCGGCAATCCTTCGCCAACGAGCTCGACCGGTTTTTGGCGCGGGTGGCGAGGGTTTAGGGCCGCATCCGATCGGTCTGACAGGTCCGATCGGACGGATCGGTCTGATCCGACGCGGCCCCCGAGAGGCAGGGGAAGGTGGCTACCCTTCTCCCGGGTTCGCGTGGACTCCTTCCCCTAGAATCGCCTGGACCCTGCCGACCTGACCGTCCTGAAGGCGCACCTTGATCCCCCGGGTATGAACAGCGGCGCTGGTGAGGATCGCCTGCACGATCCCTTCGGTCAGTTTCCCGGTGCGCTGGTCCTTTTTCAGGACGATGGCGACCTTGATGCCGGGGCGGATGTCTTTTCTGTTGCGGCCGTCCACCTGAACTAAGCCTCCTCCTTGTCACCGTCCTCTTCCGGGAGTCCCTCGGGATTGTCCTTCCCTTCGAGTTTGCGCTGTTTTTTCTCTTCCTTCTTGCTCTTTCTGGCCAGTTCTTTTTGCCGCTTCTCAAATCCGTAGTTCGGTTTCCTCGCCATCCGGCCTCACTTTCTTTTAAAGGCTACAATTTCAGTTCTCCGCGCCCCTGGTAGAGCTCGTCGCGCAGAGCGGCGATTTCGGCGCTTTCAAGGTAATCGTCGAAAGACATCGCCCGGTCGATGATACCGCCAGGGGTGATCTCCACGATGCGGTTGGCCACCGTGGAGACGAGCTGGTGGTCGTGGGAGGCGAAGAGAACGACCTCCGGGAAGGCGATGAGTCCATTATTCAGGGCGGTGATCGATTCGAGGTCGAGGTGGCTCGTCGGCTCGTCCAGAATGAGGACGTTGGCCCCGGTGAGCATCATGCGGGCGAGCATGCAGCGCACTTTCTCGCCGCCGGAGAGAACCTTCGCCTTCTTCATCGCCTCTTCCCCCGAGAAGAGCATCCGGCCGAGAAAGCCGCGGGCGAAACTCTCCCCTTCGGTGGGGGCGAACTGGCGCAGCCATTCGATGAGGTTCAGATCGTTGGTGAAGTAGGCGCTGTTCTCCCTCGGAAAGGAGGCATGGCTGATCGTCACTCCCCAGCGAAAGCTTCCGGCATCGGGTTGGATCTCCCCGGCCAGGATCTGGAAAAGGGTCGTCCTGGCCATGGCGCTGGCGCCGACGAAGGCGATCTTGTCTCCCTTGTTCACCGTCAGGGTGAAATCGTCCAGGATGCGCACCCCCTCCACTTTTTTGGAGAGCCCCTTGATCTCCAGGATGATGTCGCCGCAGGGGCGCTCAGGCTTGAAGACGATGTAAGGGTACTTGCGCGAGGAGACCGGCATTTCCTCGATGGTGAGCTTTTCCAGGAGCTTTTTGCGGCTGGTCGCCTGCTTCGCCTTGGAGGCGTTGGAGCTGAAGCGCTGGATGAACTCCTTCAGTTCATTCGCCTTGTCGATGGTGCGGCGGTTCTCGTCCTGCTTCTGTTTCAGGGCGAGTTGGCTCGCCTCGTACCAGAAATCGTAGTTTCCGACGTAAACCTGGATCTTTCCGAAGTCGATGTCGGCCACATGGGTGCAGACCTGGTTCAGAAAATAGCGGTCGTGGGAGACGACGATCACCGTGTTCTGAAAGCGCGAGAGAAAATCCTCCAGCCAACTGATCGATTTCAGATCGAGGTGGTTGGTCGGTTCATCGAGCAAAAGGACGTCCGGATTGCCGAAAAGGGCCTGCGCGAGCAGAACGCGCACCTTTTCGCCGGCTTCGAGCTCCTTCATCTTTTTGTGCCGCAACTCCTCCGGGATGCCGAGGCCGTTGAGCAGAACGGCCGCTTCGGACTCCGCCTCGTACCCGTTCATCTCTGCGAACTCCGCCTCCAGCTCACCGGAGCGGATACCGTCCTCCTCCGTGAACTCCCCCTTGGAATAGATCGCCTC
>JARFUG010000111.1 GCA_029289095.1 Desulfuromonadales bacterium | reverse complement strand
ATGGCCCTGAACGCCAGGGTCATTCCAAGGGGCAACTCGGCGGCAGCCGGATCGATATCAATCTGCGCGATAACCGCGTCGGTGACGGTGAACTCGAAATCGGCGCTTACATCGTCCATGGTTGCAGTGACGGTGACTGATCCGGGATTTAGGGCGCTGGCGAACCCTGTGACGGGATCGATCGTCAGGATGTTAGGGTCATTGACGCTCCAGATGGCCTCAAGGGTCACATCGCGGGTGAAGACGCCCGAAAAATCACCCTTTGCTGTAAACTGGTTTGTGGTGAGATTGGCAATCTGCGGGTGTTGAGACTCGATGATTATTGCCGTGATTGGGAGAAAATCGATGGGGCGGGTCGGTTCGCTGTCCTCGGCGCAACCGGTGAACAGCAGCACCGAAACAATAGCGAGACCGACTCCGAAAAATGCTCTCATGTCCGCTCCTTGAAATGAAAAAAATCGAATCGCAAGTACTGAGGTTTGAACTATCATAAGATTACCTTGCCTCGCAATAAATTCCTAGTCGCCGCTCTGCATGGGAAACGGATTTCATGATGAAGTGCCGTATCGGCTGCGCCGCCTGCTGCATCGCTCCATCGATCTCTTCACCGATCCCCGGCATGCCCGACGGCAAGAGGGCAGGCGTGCGCTGCGTGCAGTTGACGGCCGAGAACCGCTGTCGCCTCTTCGGCAAGCCTGAGCGGCCAAAGGTATGCGTCAGTCTACGCCCGAGCCCTGAAATGTGCGGCCGGAGCGATATCGAGGCTATCATGTATCTCGATGAACTCGAACGACTCACCTATCCCTCTTTCCATAACGACTGGCTTCAAAATAGGCTTCGACGTGAAAAATAACAGTAGACCCGTTTTTTCTTCCGAAAAGGGACGCCTGTGCCCCAACTGCGGCAAACCGCTCTCCGCCTGCGCATGCGTTAAAGCGCCGCCGCGTCCCGCCGGAGACGGAATCGTGCGTGTTCGGCGGGAATCGAAGGGGAGGGGAGGGAAGACGGTGACGGTCATTACGGGAGTCCCCCTCGATGTCGACGGCTTGGCCAAACTCGCCGGCGAACTCAAACGCCGCTGCGGGACGGGTGGAACGGTGAAGGACTGGACGGTGGAGATCCAGGGGGATCACGCCGATCTGCTTGTTGCCGAGCTGCAAAAAAGGGGCTACACGGTGAAGCGCGCCGGCGGTTAGGAGATTGAAACTTTTGGACTGAGAGCGTCCATGACCTTCGACGAGTTCCTCCGCAGCGTCTGTCCGAAATACGAACTGAACTGGCGCAAATACCGCCGTAGATCGGCCCGCCATCGCGTATTGGAGCGGATGCGGAAACTCGGCCTCGGCTCGTGGGAAGACTACCGGGAGCGGCTCCTGGCCGATGAAGCAGAGGGTGCGATTTTCCCCGATCTCATGCGGGTGACCGTTACCCGGTTCTTTCGCGACTGCGAGTGCTGGGAGGAGCTGTCACAGCATCTGCCGACGATCGTCGGCGCGGACACAGATAACGTCCGGGTCTGGAGCGCCGGCTGCTGCGGCGGCGAAGAGCCGTATTCCCTGGCCATCCTCTGGTTCGATCGCTTCGCCCTACGCTTTCCGAATACCCGATTCGACATTCTCGCCACCGACATCGACGAGGCAAGTCTTCACCGCGCACACACGGCCCGTTACCACCCGGCGTCCTTGCGCGAAGTTCCGCAGGGGCTTCAGGAGAAATGGTTCGAGAGCCGAGGCCATCTCTTTACCCCCTTTCCCAACGTCCGTCGTCTGGTTCGCTTTCAGAGACACAATCTCCTCTCCGACCCCCCTCCCCAGGAAATCGACCTCCTGCTCTGCAGGTATCTTCCTTTCACCTACTATCGGGGCCGCCGCCTCGAAGCCGCCATCGACATCTTCGCCCGCTCACTGAAACCCGCAGGGCTCCTCATGATCGGACGCAAGGAAGAGTTTCCCGAGCGTTATCGCAGCGGTTTTGCTCCTGTTGGGGATACGGGAGCGTTGTGGAGACGCGTGGTAAGGCGGTGCGACTTAACGCAAGTCTCCGGAATTAATGATAAGCTTTAGGAAAACCTCAAGGCGTTTTCACGCGACGACGCAACGACGCGACGAAAAGGTAGGGTCAGAAATCAAGTTCCATGCTTTCCTTTCTCTCTTTTGATCTTGATTTCACGTTGCGTCGTCGCGTCGTCGCGTGAGGCCGGTTTTGCTTATGGTTGATCGAGATGAAACAACAGGCGGAACAACAACCCGACAAAGTCGTCTTCCACGCCGAAGGTCTCACCAAGATATACCGCATGGGCGAAATCGAGGTGCGGGCGCTGGCAGGGGTCGATCTGGAACTTTATCGCGGTGAGTTCGTCGTGCTGCTAGGCCCTTCGGGAAGCGGCAAATCGACGCTGCTCAACATCCTGGGGGGCCTCGATGCGCCAACCGCGGGGAAGGTCATCTGCGGGGGAAACGATCTTGTTCTGGCGACCGACCGGGAACTGACCCAGTTCCGCCGTCATATGGTCGGCTTCGTCTTCCAGTTCTACAATCTCATCCCGAGCCTCACCGCCCGGGAAAACGTCCAGATCGTCACCGAGATCGCCCAAAATCCCATGCCTGCCGAGAGAGCGCTTGAGCTGGTGGGGCTCGGCGACCGCATGGATCACTTTCCGGCGCAACTCTCGGGCGGTCAGCAGCAACGGGTCGCCATCGCCCGTGCCATCGCCAAGCAGCCGGCGGTTCTGCTGTGCGACGAACCGACCGGCGCTCTCGACTCCACCACTGGGATTGTCGTTCTGGAGGTGCTGGAGCGCATCAATCGCGAACTCGGCACGACCACCGTCGTCATCACCCACAACGCCGACATCGCCCGCATGGCCGACCGGGTGATCCATCTGAGCAACGGCATCATCGGAGCTATCGACATGAATCAGGACAAGCGCGCGGCCAAGGAGCTTTCCTGGTGAGGGCGCTGCACCGAAAACTCTGGCGCGAGCTGTGGAAGATGCGCGGTCAGGCTTTTGCCATCGCCATCGTGATCGCCGGCGGTGTGGCGACTCTCCTGATGTCTCTCTCGTCCCTTGAGTCTCTGCGCATCACCCGCGACACCTTTTACCGCGACTACCGCTTCGCAGAGGTCTTTGCATCGCTGAACCGGGCTCCGCAGGGGCTTTTGGCAAGCATCGAGGCGATCCCGGGGATTCAGACGGTGGAGACGCGCGTCGTCGCCCCCGCGAGTCTCGATCTTCCAGACTTTCCCGATCCCGCGACAGGGCTGGTGATCTCAATTCCAGACGGCCGCAATCCCGAGCTGAACCGTCTCTTTTTGCGTCTCGGCAGACTCCCCGATGCGGGACGCTCGGATGAGGTCGTCGTCAGCGAACCTTTCGCCGAAGCACACGGGCTCCTCCCCGGAGACCGTTTCAGCGCCGTCATCCAGGGGCGTCGACAGAACCTTGTCGTCGCAGGGATCGGTCTGAGCCCCGAGCACATCTACCAGATCAAGCCAGGCGACCTTTTCCCGGACCCGCAGCGCTACGGAATCCTCTGGATGAACCGCTCGCACCTGGCCGCTGCGCACGACATGGAAGGGGCGTTCAACGATCTCGTTCTCACCCTGGCCAGGGGGGCTTCGGCGGGGGATGTCATAGACGCCCTCGACCGAATTCTCGATCCGTACGGCGGAGTCGGCGCGGTCGGACGCGACGATCAGCTCTCCCACAGCTATCTCGAAGCCGAGTTCGAGCAGCTCGCGACGATGGCTCGCGTCTTTCCGACAATCTTTCTCGGAGTTGCAGCCTTTTTGCTCAATGTTGTTCTGGCGCGCCTCATCGCCACCGAACGCGAACAGATCGCCGTGCTGAAGGCCTTCGGCTACGGGGACTGGGAGGTGGGACTGCACTACATGCAGATGGTGCTGCTGATGAGCACTCTCGGGCTGGTGATCGGAACCCTCGGCGGTTACTGGCTCGGCGAGGCGCTCGGAACCCTGTACGCCGATTTCTTCCGATTCCCCTATCTGGCCTATCAACTGCCCTTTCAGGTCGTCGCCATCGGCGCGCTGGTGACGCTTGCCGCGGCGGTCCTCGGCACTCTGAGCGCCGTTCGACGCGCTGTTCGCCTCCCGCCGGCTGAAGCGATGCGGCCCGAACCCCCGGCGACATACCGCCCGACGGTGGTCGAGCGTCTCGGGCTGCAGCGTTTTTTCGCTCAACCGACGCGGATGATACTGCGCCATCTGGAACGCCGCCCCTTCAAGGCGCTTCTGTCAATTACGGGGATCTCTTTCGCCTGCGGCATCCTGATCGTGGGGAACTTTCAGCAGGACGCCGTCAACCACATGATCGAAGTCCAGTTCGGACTGGCCAACCGTTACGATGTCGCGGTAACATTCATAGAGCCGACGTCGCGGCGAGTCCTGCACGAGATCGAGGCGATGGAAGGGGTTCTGAAGGTCGAACCCCAGCGCTTGGTGCCGGTCGTGCTGCGAAACGGACATAGACACTTTCGCACTTCGGTGCAGGGGATCGTGGCCGAGGGGGATCTGCGCCGCGTTCTCGATACCGATCTTCAGGTCATGGCGCCTCCAGAAGACGGCGTGGTGATCACCGATTTTCTTGCCGAGATCCTCGCCGTCGGCCCCGGCCAGACGATTACGGTGGATATCCTGGAGGGGAAGCGTCGGACTCTCACTCTCGTCGTCGACGGATTGGTGAACGAATACGTCGGCGTCTCTGGGTACATGGAGATCGACGCCCTCAACCGTTGGATTGGGGAGGGGAGCGCCGTCAGCGGCGCCCTGCTGAGCGTCGATCCGGCCGCGCGCGATGAGGTGACCTCCCGGCTTATGAACTCTCCGAGAGTCGCCGGGGTGACCCACCGCCTCGCCGCCATCGAGACCTTCCGGGAAACAATGGCGCAGACGGTGCTGATCTTCGCCTTCATCGCCACGCTTCTCGCTGGGAGCATCGCCTTCGGAATCGTCTACAACAGCGCCCGCATCGCGTTGTCCGAAAGAGGCCGGGAGCTCGCAAGCCTGAGAGTCCTTGGCCTCACGCGCGAGGAGATCAGCTACATCCTCCTGGGAGAGTTGGCCGTATTGACGGCGGCCGGCATCCCTCTCGGCTTTCTCGTGGGCCGGGCGCTGTGCTGGTATCTGACCGTCGGAATGCGCTCCGATCTCTACCGTGTTCCCCTGATTCTCGAGCCTTCGACCTATGCGGTGGCCGCGACGGTGGTGACGGTCTCAGCGATCCTTTCCGGCTTCATCGTGCGACACCGTCTGCACCGGCTCGATCTGGTCGCCGTCCTCAAAACGCGCGAATAGCTCGTGGAGAACTTAGTTCATGCAATGGCGCAGTCATCTTCCCAAAATTCTCATTATTCTCGTTCTGCTCGTTTTGGTCGTTGTGATCTTCAGGCCTCGGTCGCTGCTGGTCGATATCGAACCGGTGACCCGGGGAGCGATGGCGCAGACGATCGAGGAGGAGGGGAGGACGCGCGTGATGGAGCGCTATGTCATCTCGGCCCCCCTGACCGCCCAGTCTCGCCGCATCACTCTGGAGTCCGGTGACCCGGTGCGTGCCGGCGAAGTAGTGGTCATCCTCGACGCTCTGGCTTCTCCGCCTCTGGACGTACGCAATATCGCCGCATCGAGGGCTCGGGTCGAGGCGGCGCAGGCTGCGCTGCAGACGGCCATCAGCGATACCGAGGCGATCGCTGCCTCCGCTGAGTTCGCGAGGGCAGAAACCGTTCGCCTGAGGCGTCTTGCCGATGAGGAACTCATCGCACCTCGCGATGTCGAAGCCGCCGAAGCCGAGGCGCGAAGTCTCATTTCTCAGGAAAGGGCCGCGAGGGCGAGAGTTCAGGCCGCCCGTTACGACCTCGAGGCGGCGCGCACGGCCCTGGCTTTCGCGGGCGCGCAGGATCCCGACGCCAGCGGCAGGATCGAGTTGCGCTCGCCGGTCGCGGGAGTCGTCCTGCGGCGCTACTTCGAAAGCACCCAGGTCGTGCAGCCAGGCGAGCCGATTCTGGAAATCGGCGATCCGGCCCTCCTCGAAGTGGAGGTGGAAGTCTTGTCGGCCGACGCTGTGCGCATCGAACCCGGAATGCGCATCCTTTTCGAACGGTGGGGACGCCCGCAGGCACTCGAGGGCGTCGTGCGCCGTATCGAGCCTGGGGGCTTTACCAAAATATCTGCACTCGGAGTCGAAGAGCAGCGCGTCTTCGTCATCGCCGATTTCACCTCCCCGAAAGAAGAGTGGATACGCCTCGGCGATGCCTTTCGGGTCAATGCCCACTTTGTCCTCTGGGAGGCGAGCGACGTACTGCGTGTCCCGACAAGCGCTCTTTTCCGTCATCAGGGTGGATGGGCCGTCTTTGTCGCCGAGAACGGGCGGGCGCGTTTGCGCGTGGTGGAGACCGCCGAACGCGGAGGACGCTTCACCCGTGTCATTTCAGGGCTTTCAGAAGGTGATACCGTTGTCGTCCATCCTCCCAGAGAGCTCGAGGGAGGTGCGCGCATCCAGACCCGTCAAGCGCCCCTGTGACAACATGACAAGAAGATGGTAAAACACATGGGATCGGCTATTTAAGGCCCGTTCTCTAGAAATGACTTCAGGGTTAGTCGAGTCGCTCCATGGATGCTTGAGACTATGAACAGCGAAGACGAAGAGTTCGAAATCCCGGAAATCGTCGAGATCCCCATCGACGGGGTTCTCGACCTCCACACGTTTCGCCCTTCCGAGGTGAAGATTCTCCTTCCGGAATATCTGTCGGAATGCCGGAAGAAAGAGATTCTTGACGTACGCATCATTCACGGAAAAGGGACGGGGGTTCTTCAGCGAAAAGTGCACTCCATCCTGTCCCGACTCCCGGAAATTGCTTCTTTCGGCCTGGCCGGGCACGATGCGGGCGGGTGGGGAGCGACCCTGGTTCGATTGCATCCACTTCCAGTGGATTCGAGCGATAAAGAAAAAAAGCCGACCTGAAAAGGTCGGCTTTTCCAATCAAGCAGCACGCAGTCAATCAGCGGCCCGAACCTTCACCCATTGGCGGATGCCCGGGACGTCCCTCGGGGTGTCCAGGGCGACCTTCCCAGGGCCGCGGTTTGCCGGGGTGTCCTGGAGCGCGCGGACGCCCAACGGCATCGCCCTCCCAATAGGGGGTGACGCCGAAGTGCTCGTGGACTTCTTCCCCAAAGGCCTGATCCAACTGACCGGGCGATGGGGGCGAAGGCGCACTCGTCACCGTCTGACGATCGGATTCAAGGGTGAGGAATGGGCCCTCGTGTGGGCTGGTGAACGCCGCCCACGGTACGATATGGGACGACTCGTCGACGCGAACGACACCGTACGCCACCTGGTTGTCGGCCAGATCGAGCATCAGATCCTCAAGAGTCCCGATCTGCTGTCCCTGTTGATCCTGCACCGGCAAGCCGATCAGGTCGCTGGCCGAATGTGCTGCGCCTTCCTGGAATCCGAACTGCGCCTGCCGCTCCGCGGCAGGCGCCGAACCTGCGACAAGCAATCCGCCCAGGAGAAGACTCAATCCTGCTGCGAATAGTCTTTTCATAACGCTACCTCCATTCTTTTCGTAAACAGCCCCGCATTGTTCCCCGAAGGGGAGGGGC
>JARFUG010000110.1:2622-7683 GCA_029289095.1 Desulfuromonadales bacterium | reverse complement strand
TCGAGGTAATACATAGGATGAAATGAGAGATCGGGTCTAGATAAGAACCCTCATGCGGCGGGGGGGGGCCAGTGAAGCGGAGTTCACCGGTGTGAGGTCAAAATCTTGGGATTTCTATCTTTTTTTGAGGTAGTTGGCCATGACGTGGAGGCAATCCATGACCCGCTTTCCTTCTGAGGTCAGGATGTAGAGTTTGCGGGTGTCCTGCCGCACGAGACCGGCTTCCTTGAGAACCTTGAGGTGAAAATTCATCTTTGTGTGATCATCGACCTGAACGCGGCGCGCCAGGTCCATGAAGCGGATGCGCCCCTCATGGGCGATAATATGAAGAAGATCCCGCCGCATGGTGTTCGACAGGGTGTTCAAAGTCTGTCCCATGTCGAGCGAGGTGCTGCAGGCCATGAATTTCGCTTCTTCCAGATTTTTTTTCACCGTCATCAGGAGCTCGTGCGTTTTGAACGGTTTGGTGACGTAGTCGTCGGCGCCTCGCCTCATCGCCTCGACGGCGTTTTCAATGGTGGCGAAGGCCGTAACCATGATGATACGCAAGGAGGGATCTCGCTGCTTCAACAGGGGAAGGGCGGCCGAGCCTCCGATCCCGGGCATGATCATGTCGAGGAGAATCAGGTCAACGGAAGGTTCGAGCAGCTCCAGCGCCTGCTCGCCGCTTTCGGCCGGCACGGTTGCGAACCCTGCCTCAGTCAGTATCTCGCAGAGATTGTCGCGAAGTTCGGCATCGTCATCGACTACCAGGATTTTAGGCATCGTTCAATGCTCCTGTCGGAAAAATGAGGGTCATCGTCGTTCCCTTGTTCATTTCGCTGGCGACCTTGATCTTGCCGCCATGGGCTTCCATGATGCCGAAGCAGATCGAAAGCCCAAGCCCCGTTCCTTCTCCGACCGGCTTGGTGGTAAAGAAGGGGTCGAAGATGCGTCCGAGATTCTCTTTTGGGATGCCGCTGCCGCTGTCCCTGATTTCCGCATAAACTGATTTTTCATCGTGCCAGGTGCGGATGGCGAGGGCGCCGCCGGGGGGAGTGGCGTCGACGGCGTTTAGGAGCATGTTCAGGAAGACTTCTTCCAGCTTCCACGGGATTCCCATGATTTCCGGTGTTTTCTTCTCATAATTTTTGATGACCGTATACCCGTTGAGCTTGGGACCCAGCAGGAACAAGGTGCTGTCGATGATCTCTGCAATCTGGGTAGGTACAAGTTCCTCATCGGCCTCCCGGGAAAAGACGAGGAGCTCCCGGGCGATTTTCGAAGCGCGCTGCACATTGCGTTCGATGCCGGCAAGGCGTTTCTGGTGAATTTCGATGGGGGGGAGCTTTGCAAGATCTCCCTTGAGAAGCTCCATATTCATCTGGATGTTGGCCAGGGGGTTGTTGATTTCGTGAGCGATCCCCGCGGCCAGTTTGCCCAGAGCGTTGAATTTTTCAGACTGGGCGAAGCGATTGAGGCGATCCTCGATGATTCTCTTCCACTCGATATCGAAGATGTGCAGGCCGTTCATCAGGAAGTGCAGCAGAAGGAAGGCGCTGAGACCGCGGAAAAGTTCAATGGGGATGTTCAGTGATGTGAGGGTGGAGCCCGAAGGGACGAGGCCGGCGAAAATGCCGTAGAAAAGGAGCATGACACCTGCCGCCCTGAAGTTGAAAGCCCCCTTGTCGCTCAGGTGACGTACGGTCTTGCCCTTCAGGATGAAGCCGAGACCGGCGAGCAGCGCTGCCGGAAGGGCGACGAAGTTGCGGATGCGGATATCGGCATCCGCCAGGTATTGGGGGGTGGGTGCGGGACCCTGGAGGAGCAGCGAGATGGTGAGGGCCGAAGCCAGCACGGCTGGAACGACGTAAAAGAGGAGCTTGGGCCGGTTCAGCGAGAGATTCACCATTGCCAGCCCGAAGGCGAGCAGGAAGATGAAGGAGATCAGTGTCGAGTTGAGCTTGAGTACGATAATTTGCGTGAGGAATCGCTGCGGAATGTCGTTGAAGTGGAGGATGAAAAAGACCTCGAGCCATTCGTGTACGCCGTGAATGTAGGCGAAGAGCGCCAGCAGCCACAGGATCTGGGCGAATTTCAAATGGCTGAAGCGTTTGTCCCGAGAAGTAATGGAAACGCCGATGGTGAAGAAGGCCATTCCATAGAAGAGGTAGAGTATATAGACTAAAAAATCATCGAAGACCATTTTTCCCCAAATTTCCTCTTTACGTACGGCCGCTTAATCCGTCGATGACGAATTCTACAGAGTGTGTGCGTCGCCTGCAATGCAATTCAGGAGAGCAGCCTGGCGACAGGCGCGCAGGCCTCACCCTTACCGCATTATGGCGCTGCAGGCGCAATCCTGCTACACTCCCCGCCCATGATCGTCATTCTCTTCGCCACCGTCCTTGCCCTCTCGGCCCTCTATGCCCCGCAGCCAGTGCTGCCGCTGATCGCCTCCGAATTCTCTGTGAGCCGGGAGGCCGCGGCTTTTCTCACGACGGTCTCCTTCATCCCCTTGAGCATCGCCCCCCTTTTCTACGGCTACCTGCTGGAATCTGTGGCTCCCCGGCGCATGCTCAAGTGCGCCGTTTTTCTCCTGGCCCTCTCCGAGATCGCCTTCTTCGCCGCCCCCTCCTTTTCGCTCCTCGTTGCTGTCCGCTTCTTCCAGGGGCTTCTCGTGCCGGCCATGCTGACCGCTTTGATGACCTACATTTCACGCGAAAACGAAGGGGCCGGCGTTTCGCAAGCCATCGCCATCTACGTCGCCGCCACCATCCTCGGCGGATTCCTCGGACGGGCAGGGTCGGGACTCATTGCCTCCTTTTTCGGATGGAGGGCCAGCTTCCTCGTGCTGGCGGCAAGTTTTCTTTTGTGCTTTTTCCTTCTGAACCGCCTCAAGGGCGAGGTTCCGATGAGGCTGGCACGCCCCTCTCCCGGTCTGCTCCTGCAGGTCCTGCGGCGCCCCTTTTTTCTGCGGATGTTCCTCGTCGTGTTCTGCCTCTTCTTCACCTTTGCGGCGGTCATGAACTTCGTCCCTTTCCGACTCACCGAAATCCGCGAGGACGTCGATGCTTTTCGCATCGGAATGATCTATTCGGGGTATCTCATGGGGATCGTCGCCTCTCTCGGCGCCGCCCGCCTTTCGCAGCGGATCGGAAGCGAGCGCAGCGTTATGCGCCTCGGGCTCGTGCTGTTAGCGCTGGCCCTGGCGGGGCTGACGGTTCCGGTTCCCGAGATTCTCTTCGTCGACATGTTTCTTCTTTGCGGAGCCATGTTTCTTGTACACGCCACCGCCTCGGGCATTGTCAATCGGCATTCCGCAGAAAACAAGGGGGTCGTCAACGGTCTCTACGTCTCGTTTTACTATGCAGGGGGGGCCGCAGGTTCGATCCTCCCCGGCTTCGTCTATCGGGCCTTTGGATGGGAAGCGTTTCTTCTTGTTCTGCTGCTCGTCGCATCGGCGGCCCTTGTCCTGCTCGGCGCGAAAAACAAGGAGTTCGGCCAGACTATTGACAGTTGAACCCGCTGAGAGTTAAGGTGCCCTTTTCTCCAACCTCACGTTCTTCGAACCGAAAGGAAATCAGAATGGTTAGACGTACAACTGTATTGGCAATGATGGCGAGCGCCGGTTTCTTCCTGGCCGGGTGCACCGCCGGTGGAACGAATGCCGACGTGCGGCCTGAGCTGACCACCCTCAAGGACAAGGTGAGCTACAGCATCGGCCTGAATATCGGAGCCGACTTCAAGGCCCAGGGGATGGACATCGATGCCGACCTTCTCGCCCTCGGCATCAAGGACGCCGTCGCCGACGCCCAGCCTCTTCTGAGCGAAGAGCAGATCCGCGAAACGATCATGGCCTATCAGCAGGAGATGATCGGGAAGCAGGAAGCCCAGATGAAGGGGCTTGCAGAGAAGAATCTGAAGGAAGGCAAGGAGTTCCTCGCCCGCAATGCCGAGCAGGAAGGTGTCGTCGTCCTGCCGAGCGGCCTGCAGTACAGGATTGTCGAGGAAGGGAAGGGTGAGAGCCCTACGGCCGTGGATGTCGTCACAGTCCACTATGAAGGCCGCCTTGTTGACGGAGAGGTCTTCGACAGCTCCCTCCAGCGCGGAGAACCGGCCGTCTTCCCTGTCTCCGGTGTGATCCCCGGGTGGACCGAGGCGCTGCAGTTGATGAAGGAAGGGGCCAAGTGGGAGATCTTCATTCCTGCCGGTCTCGCCTACGGTGAGCGCGGCGCTCACCCCGTCATCGGACCTAACGAGGTCCTGATCTTCGATGTGGAACTGCTGGAGATCAGTCGATGATTCCGTAGGGAGTCAGGAGTCAGGAGTCAGGAGTCGGGAGTCGGGAGTCGGGAGAAAATCTCCGGGCAAAACCTCTCTCTGGTTCCGCTTCAGGATGTGAGAACAGGTCGCCCGTGATACGCTTATGTTCACGGGCGACTTTTTTTGGGGAGCGCAGAGACATGGTTGAAGAAATTCTTGGCTTCTGGTTCGGCGAGGCGTCTTCCGATGCGCATCCTGCGCCGGAGCGCCTGCGCTTCTGGTTCAACGGCGGCGAGGAAGCCGACCGAATGATCAGAGAGCGCTATGCGCTCATCGTGGAGCGGGCTGGGCGAGGGGAGTTCGACTCCTGGAAAGAGACTCCCCGGGGGGCGCTCGCCCTGATCGTCCTTCTCGACCAGTTCCCCCGCAACATCTACCGCAATTCCCCCGACGCCTACACGCACGATCCGAAAGCGCTCGCCTGCTGTCTCACCGGGCTCGAATCGAAGCACGATGAAGCTCTCGCGCTGATGGAACGGGCGTTTTTCTATCTTCCCCTCGAACACGCGGAGGATCTGCAGATGCAGGAGCGCTCGGTCGCTCTCTTCGCACGACTTCTCGCCCAAGCCCCACCCGTCCTCAAGGAGGTGTGCGACAGCTTCTACGACTATGCCGTGCGCCACCGCGATGTCATCGACCGATTCGGCCGTTTTCCGCACCGCAACCGCATTCTCGGCAGAGAGTCGACAGTGGAGGAAACGGAGTTTCTCAAGGAGCCGGGATCTTCTTTTTAAAGACCCGTGAGGAGTGAGGAGT
>JARFUG010000110.1:0-2522 GCA_029289095.1 Desulfuromonadales bacterium | reverse complement strand
TTTTAAAATCGCCGCTTTCCACCCTCTCACCGACAATCTGCGGGCAGTTCCAGTAGTAAGTCCAAGCAATGACATCGGCGCCGTCGTCGAGGCGCACGGCGGTGCGACGGCGCAGATAGACGCTCTCTGCCTCATTTTCCGGGTCGTACTCCTCCAGTTCGTCCAGAGCGCGCAGCGTCTGGTGGTAGAGTGCAGGGTCGATCTCCATCACATCCCCCCTCACGATCGAGTCTCCCTCGGCGACATACGGGTAGCCGCCGTCTCTGACGAAATAGAGTTCCCCCCGAATCGTGCCGGGGCGCTCCCTGCTCGTGCGCCCTCCAAGGTAGCGGGGGTAGTTCTTCTCGCCTGGACGCAGGGTTCCATAGACGAATACCGGGAATCTGATCGTCTCTTTCGCAGATCCGGTCATCATTTTTTCCCCGACTGATTCTGGGCAATGAACGAAAGAATCGTCTCCGCATGGCGCAGCGGAAGTGAGAAATGCCCCTCCCCCTGGAGGAAACATCTGCAGGCGTGCGGGAGAGAGCGGGAAAGTTCCCGCCCCATGACAACGGGGACGGTGACGTCGTCCTCGCCGTGCCAAATCCCAACGGGGGCGATGATCTCCTCCAGAGGAAAATTCCACGGCCGGGTATAGAGGATGAGGTCCCGCAGAGCCCCTTTGCGCCCGCAACGAAAGGCCTCGCGTGTGGAACGCGTCAGGATGCCTCGGTAACATGCGTCGCCGAGTGCATCGCGGTCGGCCGGAGGGACGGTGGAGGCCAAAAGGGAGAAAACCGCTGACGGGAAGCGGCGAAGGACCAGGGAGAAGGGGGTGTAGAGCAGAGCGCCAATAGCAGGCCAGTGGTGAAACAGCTTCAGAAAAAGGCGGTGGAAAGTCAGCATGTCGGATGTTGCGCCGCGTGCGACCGTCGGTCCGAGCCCTGCCACGATCGCCACGGCGCTGACCCGGCGGGGGAGCAGGGCGGCGCAGGCAAGTGCATAGGGCGCCCCGCCGGAGACCCCCAGAAGGGCAAAGCGCTCGATCCCGAGGTGGTCCGCAAGCGCCGCGAGATCGTTCGGCCAGTCTTCGAGTTCGCGCAGAGGGTCGGCATCTGAGAGGCCGTAGCCGGGACGGTCCGGTGCGATGATGCGCAGCCCGAGACGCGAGGCGGCATCGTCGCAGAAGGCGGCTTCCAGCCTGGAGCCCGGAAATCCGTGAGCATAGAAGACGGGGGTTCCCCCTGGATGGCCGTAGACGGCATATCCGAGCCGGCGCCCGTTCTGCATCGTAAGGATGTAGTCGGCTCCGCTCTTCATCTGTCCGTCACTTTCGAGACCTAGTGTCCACGTGTGGTTAGTCTGTCAAATAATTCTGAGGTATTTTGGGTGCTGTCAAGGCGTCGCCAACGCAGTCCTAGCCATGCGCTAAGTCAAGTTGGCGCAACGCAGACAGCGCCGAAAAGAGCCAGAATGAGCCGCACGGGGCATTAGTATAACAAAAGGGCTCCTGAGGGGAGCCCTTTTGTCTTTGAAGAGTCGTGGCAGGTGAAGCTTAGCGCTTGTGGCAGTCGCCGCAGCGGGTCGGCCCGGCAGCTTTTTCCTTGTGGCAGTCGAGACAGAGGGCATGGCCGGTGTCTCTGTTGAACTCGAGCTTGAAGGTGTCGGCCACGTGGCAGACGGTACAGTCCATCATCGCAGCATGACCCTTGTGGCTGAAGGTCACGTTTCCGTTCTTCGCCTCCAGCGTGACGCTGTCGGGAGCGTCGGCAGCGATGAGCGGAACGCTGGCGAGCGCAACGAGGATAACACCGATCAAAACCTTTTTCATGATAGCCTCCTTAATTTAATGGTTCAAGGTCGCCATAATTAAAGCGATAAACGGCTGAACTGTCAATGTTAAAGATAGTATTTTTTACAATATCCTTATTCCGTCCACAATCTGATGGGCCCGGTGATCCGGAGCGCGAAATGTGACGATTGGAGGCAAGGGCGCTTGTCTCGCAGGGACGCCTGCGGTAGGGTGAGGTTCCCGCTGCAGTCTGCGGAGTACAGGAGAGAAAAACGATGATACGGATGATTTTTATCGCTCTGCTGATGGTCGTGTCCTTTTTCGGATGCGGCCAACCGACGATCGATGCCTCGAACGAGGAGTCCTTCTCGTTCTCGATTGCAAGGGTGCGGGAGTCGCTTCCGAGCGAGCAGAGAGGCCGATTCGACGAAGCGCTCCACCTGCTCGTATTCAGCCGGATCGAAGGCGATTCGATCCTCTCCGAAGGAGGCGCTGCGATCGGCATTCTCGACGAGGAGATCAAGGCGGCCGTCCACGGCAAGACGGGAGGGCAGGTGATCGCCGAGGCCGAGCGGTTCAGGGGTGAACGGAAAAGGTGAGCGGAGGAGCCCGGATCGGACTCGTCCCGGGCCGGCTTCCGAGAGGCAGACAGCAAAAGGGGATACAGACTCGAAATCTGCATCCCCTTTCTAATGGAGCCACCCAAGGGACTCGAACCCTCGACCTACTGATTACGAATCAGTTGCTC
>JARFUG010000109.1 GCA_029289095.1 Desulfuromonadales bacterium | reverse complement strand
GGGGGGGAAACCGATGTGGAAAACCGTCCGCGCAGAGCTCATCGCCCTGTTCGACCTTCTCCTTCCCCCCGCCTGCCCTCTGTGCCGCACCGAGAGCCCCGGCCTTCCCCACGGAAGCCTCTGCCCGGAGTGCCTCTCGGACATTCCTCTTCTCGGACCATCCCGCTGCCCCCGCTGCGCCCTCCCCTACCCGGCGACCGATGGTTCGGCTCATCTGTGCGAGGCGTGCCTGCGCAGCGAGCCCCCCTTCGCCTCTGTTGCGGCGGCGGGCATCTACGGCGGCGCCCTGCGCCGGGCCGTGCACCGCTTCAAGTACGAAGGAGGCGTCGATCTCGACCGCCCCCTCTCGGCTCTTCTCGCCCGCGCCCTTTTGCCCACCCTCTGCGGCGTCCGCCCCGACCTCATCGTCCCCGTCCCCCTTCACCGCGCCCGCCTGCGCGAGCGCACCTACAACCAGGCGCTGCTGCTCGCCAGAGGCGTCGCCCGACAGACAGGGATCGATCTCGCCCCCCGCCTCCTCGAACGCATCCTCCCCACCCTCTCGCAGCAGGGGCTTTCGTCACGGCAGCGGCGCCGCAACCTGCGCGGCGCCTTCGCCCTTCGGGAGAAACTCGACGGCGAGCGCATCGTGCTCATCGACGACGTCCTGACCACCGGCGCAACGGCGCACGCATGCAGCCGTGTCCTTCTCGAAGGGGGCGCCGGAGAGGTTGTCGTCGCCGTCCTGGCCCGAGCTCCGCGTCATCTTCTCTGACTCTTCGATCCACCCTGGATCTTCCCACTATCCCGAGTTCATAACTTCCCCTGCCCCGAATGGCGCTAGTTTAAGGAAACGGATGGCAGCAAAACCGGGACTGTCCCCGCAGGGGGCTGTCCCTGGCTTTTGCGGCGCGAACCACCACAGTTGCATAGCCCGTAAACATCTGGGACAGCCCCCGATGGGGCCGGGGACAGTCCCGAGTTTACTCCATAGCAGTAGCAAGAAGGGATTGAACTAGCGCCATTCTCCCCTGCCCCCTCTTATCTTGAGAGGAGAAAAGCTCCTCCTCTTAAGCGTGGCCGGTGGGGTATGGAAAGCTTCAACAAAGGTGGTGATTTCCTTTTTTCATCCATATTTGAGCCACAATCGGGTGGTATCCATTTAATCAAGAGGGGTTCGCACAGGAGGTCACCATGAAAACGGCTCGCACAGCGGCATTACCCGTGGGGAAAATCGCTCTTGTTTCGCTTCTGGCGATCGGAATGGTCGGCAGCGCAATCACCCCCTCGTGGGCGGACCGGGGGAGATCCGAGGTACGTTACGAATATCGCGACCGGGATGGTGGACAGAGAGTCGAAAGCCGGGAAAGAGTCCGCACTGATCACCGTCACCAGCGCGGCACGGTCGTGCGGGAGCTCCCCCGAGGTCACCGCACTGTCATCGTCAACCAGACGCGCTATTATGTCCATGAGCACCGCTACTATACCAGGAGCCCCGGGGGCTATGTCCTGGTGAGGCCGCCCGTCGGCGCGGTGGTGGCGACCCTCCCCGTCGGTTCGATCAGCGTCACCATCGGCGGCGTCCTGTACTCCCGCTATGACGACGTCTACTATCGGCCGGCGCCCCGGGGGTACGTGGTCGTCGCTCCGCCTGTCCCGGTCCCCGTGATCGTAAACTACGGCAACGTCGTCGTGTGGACTTCTGCGCTGAATGTGCGTACAGGTCCGGGGCTGCACTTTCCGGTCGTCTACCAGGTGAGGCAGGGTCAGACGCTCTTCGTCAGCGCCCACGACTCCGGCTGGTATTACGTACAGCTCCCCAACGGAACCTACGGGTGGGTCATGAGCGACTACACCCGCCGGCTCGGCGCCGGATAAAGGTCGCCCGTGATGAGATGGCAGGTGAGGAGTAAGGAGTAAAGCAGTGCCTTACTCCTCACACATTCAGGTCTTAAGTACGGAAGACTTCAGACTAGGAGGTGCGGTGATGAAAAGCCTATGGAGGTTCGGACTGCTCGTGCTCACCGCCCTGGTTCCCCTGACGTTGTCGGGGTGCGGAGACGACGGATTTCACGCGGTCGGCAGACCGGGGATGGTGGGGATCGTCAATCACCCTTCGGATTCGTTCACCGCGCCGCGACTGACCATTGAGTACACGCTGCCCGGGCGCCCGGCGCTCGTCACCGCACAGATCCTCAGTGATCAGCCGATGGACGGCGATATCGCCTTCGACCCCGTGGGCGCCTCATACACCATCACCCACGGGCCGTTCGTTCTGCTCTTCGGAAGCGACGGCAGCAGTCCGAATGCCTCGGAGTATCGGGCGTTTCTCGATTTTCCTCTCGACGGAGCGGCCGGGGGTCCGGTCATCCCTCTCGATGCGCACGTCGTTTCGGCGACACTGAGCATTTCGATCGACTTCGTCGATTTCGCCCGGCGCGTACCGGTCTTCCTCGACCTGGTGCGCTATTCGGTCAGAACGGGGCTGATCCCCGCGGACTTCGATTCCGCGCCTCTGGCGGTCCGTTCGTTCGAACTCTTTGATTTCGATGCGGGAAGGGAGGTGAGGATAGACGTCACCCCCCTCATGCGTGAAGCCCAGCGTCGCGCCCTCGCCGACTTCCAGGTCAGGTTCATGGCAGGGGGATAGGGATGCCGATCCCCCTGCTCATCAATGCCGCTGGTGTTGCAGTTCGTCCTCGAAGAGCATTCGTCCCATCGCGTCCTTGGCGACAAGCTTCTCCTTCTTCAGCCGCCGCAACTCCTCATGCTGGGCGTCGCTGAGATTGCGGCGCTTGCTGAGATCGTCGATCTGGAAGGCCAGAGTCTGGTGTTCCTGGTACAGGCGGCGAAACTCCGCATTGTTCTCTGCCAGCCGTTTGATCTGCTCTTCCTTTTCGGGGTCGCTCATCGTTGATGAATCCTTCCTTTTTCTTGGATACTGAAGCACGCATTAAAATGGCGCGTCTGTTCCGATTCTCCCTTGACTGAGCTTTCGAGTCAACCTCCCATTTCAGCCCCTGCCATCATTCTGCGGGCGAACTCAGGGCCGCTTGCACTTTGCTCGTGACGGAAATAGACGAACGCCTCCTTCCACCCGACCGAACCGATCCTGCTACTCCATTCACGCAGTTCCTCGTCGCTGTAGACCGAGCGCCTGAGACGCGCATAGCCGAAATCGGCTGTCGCGACGACCGGGGGCGGCGCAACCTCGTCCCTGTCGGAGAGACACAGGGCGCAGTCGTGTTCGCGCAGAAGATCGAAAACGCGCTCGTCGAACCAGGATGGGTGCCGGAACTCGATGGCGAGACGGATGTGGGGGATGGCGTCGAGAAACTCCTCCAGCAGCGCCGGATCGCTGCGAAGGTTCGCGGGAAGAAGAAAGAGGACCGGTCCGACATTGTGCCCCAGAACGGAAATCGCCGCCAGAAAAGCCGCCGTATCCTCAGCGACGTTTCTCAGGCGCTTTCGGTGGGTGATCAGACCGGGAGCCTTGAAAGAAAAGACGAAATCGGAGGAGACCTGTGACATCCACGTCTCGAGGACCGAAGGAGACGGCATCCTGTAGAAGCTGGAGTTGACCTCGACGGTCGAGAATCTCTCGGCGTAATAGGGGAGCATCTGCCGGGAAGGGAGTCCGGGGGGATAGAACTTGCCCAGCCATTCCCGATAGCCGAACCCGCTCGTGCCGATCCGCAGGGTCGTCGCCGCAGGCGCCTCGCTCTTTTCCGCCATGACTCCTCCCGAGCGTCCTCCCCATATTTTTCCATATCCATCCGTTTCGGCAAGCCCGGGCCCGAAGCATCCTCCACTTTTGAAATCTCTTGCCGGTGAACGGAACGGGCCGGATTCACGACCGAGACGACACAGCCGATCAGCGTCCGGCTTCCAGCGCCGTCATCGTTCCGGGGACGCGCGAAGCCCTCCACGGCGCCGGCTCCCCGCCGGAGAGCGCCACGTTACCCTCGATCGTGTCGCCGGCGATGCGCCCTTCAAAGACGATCGTCCCGTCGGTCCCTTGCTCGAATTCGAGGACCAGACGTTCTCCCGTGAGCGATGCGCGGCTCGCCTCCAGAGCACCCGCACCGCGGTGGAGCGACGCCTCGACAGTCTGGAACTTCTGCTCTATCCGGAGCTGGTGGGTTTGCTCGCCCTGCGCTCCCGGGGCGCTCCACTCCCAGCGCCCGGAGGCGTTGGCAGGGATCATCCAGTAGTAGATCCTCGAGCGCCCGACGGACGACTCCTCGTCCGGCGTCCAATCTCCCATGTCGAACTTGTGGGAGACGACACGCGTCCCCGGCTTGAGCTGCCGGAAGAGCTCGGGGCGAAGGCGAAGGTTCAGATCGGGCAGAAGATAGAGAAAGACGACGCTCGCCTCACTGAAGTCGAAGGTGAACAGATCCCCCTGTACAAGCCTTACCCTGTCGGCAACGCCGGCGCGCTGCGCATTGCGGAAGCTCTCCTCGACGCGCAGCGGATCGATGTCGATTCCCACCCCCCGCGCCCCCATATCCCGGGCGGCGGTGATGACGATGCGCCCGTCGCCGCACCCCAGGTCGTAGACGACATCCGATGCACGCACATCGGCGATGCGCAGGATCTCGTCGACGACCGGGTGAGGCGTGCGCACGTAAATCACATCCGGGGTCCCTTCCCAACTCAACGCGGCCCCGGCGGACGAGGGGGAGACAAGGGAAACAGCCAGCAGCAGCAAAATCGGGGCAAACAATGGGAACCTGCACGTCATCATCCGTCGATACTCCTTTATGCATGGCAGACTTGTCGGATAATCCGGACTGCACGGAAATCCCATACTATGTGAATCGAGCCCCCCTGTCGACCCCTTGGGCCATCCGAACGAGAAAGAGCGCAGAGGATTCTCTCCCCCTGCGCTCTTTCTCGTTCGAACCGGCAAAGAACCGTAGCCTAGCCGAGGGTAGCCTTGATGTCCTCCTCCACCGTCCCGATCGGTGCGAGGTTGAAGTTCTCCACCAGGAAGTTCAGCACGTTCGGGGTGACGAAGGCCGGCAGGCTCGGCCCGACCCGGATGTTCTGGATCCCGAGTGAGAGCAGGCTCAGCAGGCAGACGATCGCCTTCTGCTCATACCACGACAGAATGATCGACAGGGGCAGATCGTTCACCCCGCAGTCGAAGGCGTTGGCCAGGGCCACCGCGACCTGCACCGCCTGATAGGTGTCGTTGCACTGGCCGACGTCGAGCAGGCGCGGGATGCCGCCGATGTCGCCGAGGTCCATCTTGTTGAAGCGGTACTTGCCGCAGGCCAGGGTGAGGATGACGGTGTCCTTGGGAAGCTGCTCGGCCATGCGGGTGTAGTAGTTGCGTCCCGGCTTGGCGCCGTCGCAGCCGCCGATGACGTAGAAGCGGCGGATGTTGCCGTCCTTCACCGCCTGGATGACCTTGTCGGCCAGGCTGAGAATGGCCTCGTGCCCGCAGCCGGTGAGGATCTGCTTCTGGGGATTTTCGGTCCAGCTCTCGGCATTCTGCGCGGCTTCGATGACGGGGCTGAAATCCATCCCCTCGATGTGCTTCACGCCGGGCCACTGCACCAGCCCCCAGGTGAAGAGACGGTCCTTGTAGACCTCGGCCGGACGCTGGATACAGTTGGTGTTGAAGATGATCGCACCGGGGAAGGCGGAGAACTCCTTGTACTGGTCCTGCCACCCGCCGCCGAAATTGCCGACCAGGTGCTTGTACTTTTTGAGCCCCGGATAGCCGTGGGCGGGGAGCATCTCGACATGGGTGTAGACGTTGATCCCCTTGCCTTCGGTCTGCTTGAGGAGCTCCTCAAGCATCGTCAGGTCGTGCCCCGAGACGAGGATTGCCTTGCCTTCGCGGCTCCCGATCTCCACAGGGGTCGGCGTGGGGGCGCTGTAGCGCTCGGCATGCCCCTCGTAAAGGGCCTGCTGCGTCTTGAGGTTGACGGCGCCGCACTCCATACAGAGGTTGACGAAGTCCATCAGCCCCTTGCTGCGATCGATGGTGGCGGCCATCGCCTTGTGCATGAAACCGGCGATCTCGGGGTCGCCCTTCCCCAGATGATCGGCATGGTAGGCGTAGGCGGCCATCCCCTTCATGCCGTAGACGAGCATTTCCATGACCGACTTCACATCGGGATCGACATTGGGATCCTTCACCGGATGCTTGCGCCCTTCGGCGACCAGCTCTTCGGTCGACCTGTCGGCCTTCCACGCCCGGGCGTCCTCGGGGACATCCCCCCCGTACGGGCCGCCGTTGACCTGCTCGAAGAGCTGCTGGGCCTTGTCGCGCATCTGAGAGGTCTTGCGGGCGACCTCGGCGCAACTGTCCGGATCGAAGTTGACGTTGGTGACGGTGGTGAAGAGCCCTTCGAACATGTGGATGTCGATGTCGCGATCGACGGCGCCTTTCTGACGGGCCTTGTCAGCCCAGAAGGCCATCCCCTTGAGCCCCCAGACGATGAGATCCTGCAGGGCGGCGACGTCAGGCTGCTTGCCGCACACCCCGATCTTGGTGCATCCGACGCCGTTTGCCGCCTGCTCACACTGGTAACAGAACATCTCTTCCATCTCTTTTGCCTCCTTGCGCGGGTTTCCTCCACGTTTCCGTGAAGATGAAAACTCGATAAGGATAACAGAGCGAGATGAGATTTCCACCGCAGGGGCAAAATTCGGCACAACGGCGATTGCCGTTGTACTTCCGCTGTGTTAAGAGAATCCCTATGAAGAAGATTCGCTACTACATCACCGGTCATGGGCTGGGGCATGCCAGCCGGTCGTGCCACCTGATCAACACCCTGCGAGCGCGCCATCCGCATATCGCCGTCGAGGTCGTCTCCGATGCAAAGGAGTGGTTCCTGCGCACCTTTCTCGACCCCTCGGTTGCTCTGGAGAGGCGCGGGCTCGATTTCGGCGTCCTGCAGCGCGACAGCCTGCGGATGCGCGAGAAGGAGACGCTGCAGGCGCTGCGGGAGAACCTGAAGCGCGGCGAGGAGATCGTCGCCGCCGAAGCGGCCTCGCTGCGGGCCTCCGGGGTCGACCTGGTCGCAGCCGACATCCCTCCCCTGGCCTTTGCCGCCGCCGCGCGCGCCGCGATTCCTTCGGTGGGGGTGAGCAACTTCACCTGGGATTGGATCTACGAAGGGTTCGCCGAGAAGTTCGCGGGGTACGACGACGTGGTTGAACAGGTGCGCAGCGCCTACCGCTGCGGCGATCTGCTGCTGCGTCTCCCCTTTCACAAGGGGGAGCCTGCGCTGAAAAGGGTCGAGAATCTCCCCCTGCTGGCGCGCCGCCCCCTGCGCGAGCCCGCCGGGATTCGCCGCCGGCTCGAAATCCCCGAAGGCTGCAGAGTCGCCCTCCTCTCCTTCGGAGGGTTCGGACTGGAAGAGTTCGACTTCGCTCCCCTGGGACGCCTCAAAGACTGGATCTTCCTTGCCGACCCCGAGATGGCGAGGGGAGCGCCCAACGTGCGCTGCGTCTCCCCGGGCGACTTTCACTATCCCGACCTTGTGCGGATGGCCGACGTCGTCGTCACCAAGCCGGGCTACGGCATCGTCTCCGAATGCATCGCCCTGCAAACGGCCGTCCTGTACACCCCCCGGGGTGATTTCCGCGAGCAGGCCCTGCTGGTGGAGGCGTTGCACCGCTACACCCGCGCCCTCCCCGTCGAGAACGAGCAGGTCCGCCGCGGCGAGATCGGCGAGGCGCTCGAGACGCTGCTCGCCCAGCCTGCTGCGCCGGAGCGCCTTCGCGGCGACGGCGACATCGTCGCCGCCGAACGCCTGGCGCAGCTTCTGG
>JARFUG010000108.1:4313-7825 GCA_029289095.1 Desulfuromonadales bacterium | reverse complement strand
ATGCTCAAATCGACCCTCATCCTCATCATTCTCTCTCTCTTCATCGGCACGGCCGTCTGGCTCGTCTTCGTCTGGGCCGTGAAAAAGGGGGAGTTCGACGACATTGAAGGCCCCAAGCACCGCATGCTCGAGGACGACGACGTCGAAGAGACGGACGATGCTCGCCGGGAGTAGACACCCATGAACGAGCCCCTGATCGCTTTGGCCTTCATGACCGGTCTGCTCGGCACCGGCCACTGCCTCGGCATGTGCGGGGGGCTCGTCTCCGCCCTCTCCCTTTCCCCCGAAGGGCGCCGCTCCGGCCCCGCTTTCCCTGTTCTGTACCATCTCGGTCGCGTGAGCACCTACGCTCTCATCGGTCTTGCCGTGGGGTGGCTCGGGTCGGCCCTTGTCCTGACCTCCGACTTTCGCCTCATCGCTTTCGGACTTCTCCTTCTGTCCGACCTCTTCGTCATCGTCCTTGGTCTGGGGAGCGCAGGGCTCTGGCCCCGCTTCGACCTGATGCGCCTGGAATCCCCCTCGGGGGCGCTCATCCTGGGAAGACTCACCAGGCACTTCCGCTATTTCCCCCCTCTTATTTCCCCCCTTCTTCTCGGGCTTCTCATGGGATTTCTCCCCTGCGGGCTCCTCTACGCCGTCGTTCTGAGCGCCGCCCAGAGCACAGCGCCTATCTCCGGAGCGGCCGTCATGGCCGCCTTCGGCCTCGGGACGGTCCCCGGTCTGCTGGTGGTGGGGGGGCTCGCTCAGTGGATGGGGAAGCGCGGTCGGCTCTGGATGGTGCGCGCCGCCGGAGTGACGGTGGTCCTCATGGGGGGGTGGAATCTGTGGCGCCACCTGTCGATGATGACGGGGTAAGCTCCTAGGCATTGCGACTCCGCCGTTGTTGACGCCAGGGAGCGTGCCGTTAAGCTTTAGGATAGGTACAGCAGCGAGGGGGAGCGGTATTGCCGATGCTCCCCCGGGAGAAGACGCCATGTCCGAGACCGAAACGCCGCCCCAAGGTTTTTCCCCGACCAATGCCGACGAGGTGCGGGTCACGGCCCTGATGAACGTCCTGTACTATGCCCAGGGGGACGACCTCCAGGGGCTTCTCGCCTGGAGCCGTCTGCTGGTGCGCGCCGAAGAGCTTTCGGACGATTCGCCCCAAAACGTGCAGGAGGCGATCGCCGAAGTCCTCGCCCTGAGCGCCTGCGAACTCCCTGCCGACCGGGAGCGCCTCGAGGAGTCCTTCGAAAGGGCCTGCCGCATGCTCGGGCTGGAGCCCTCCTGATTCTTTACCTGTGTTCCTGCCTGATCGCCCCTACTGCTCCTCCGGCGGCACCGTCAATTCCGCTGCCGTCTGAAGTCCCGCGGCTACTTCCGGAATAATGCCCATTTTCACATAGATTGGATGAACGAGTGTGCGCATCGCCGGGATCTCGCGGGCGAAGAGCGCCCCGGCCACCAGGCAGGCGACTCCTCCGGCGATGAGGGTCGGCTGGGGTCCGATCCGCGCTGCGATGGTCCCGACGGCAAGGCTTCCCAAGGGAGTCATGCCGATGACGGCCATGCTGAAAAGGCTCATGACCCTCCCACGTTTCTCGTCCTCCACGATCGTCTGGAGCAGGGTGTTGCTCGAGGCAAGCACGGACATCGCGCCGAATCCCCCGATGCAGAGAAAAAGGAGTGAGAGAATCAGGACTCCGGAAAGTGAGAACCCGATGATCCCGGCGGCGAAGAGGGCGGCCGAGAAGGAGATGACCTTTCCCAGTCCCAGAACGCTGCGCCGGGATGCCAGATACAGAGTGGCGGCCAGGGCGCCGGCCCCCGCCGCGGTCAGAAGAAGACCGAAAATCCGGGGGCCGCCGCCGAGGACATCTCCTGCGAAGATCGGCATGAGGACGGTGTAGGGGAGCCCCGCCAGACTGATTGCCCCCACAAGGAGGAGGATGTTGCGAATCGGAGCGAATCCGAAAGCATAGCCAACACCTTCCTTCAACTCGAGCAGAACATGCTTGCGGTTCTGCCTCGCCCTGGCCGGTGCGATGCGCATGGCGAGGATGGCCGTGATGACCGCCATATAGCTCGCGGCATTGATGATGAAGCAGACCCCCTCGCCCGCGGTGGCGATCAGGATTCCGGCCAGTGAGGGGCCAATGAGCCGGGCGCCGTTCACCATGGAGGAATTCAGGGCGATGGCGTTTCCCAGATCGTCCTTTCGCGCCAGCATCTCCACCACGAAGGACTGGCGCACCGGAATGTCGAAGGCGTTGATGACCCCGAGCAGAAGGCTCAGCGCGACAATGTGCCAGACTTCCAGGGCGCCTGTCAGATAGGCGGCCGCCAGAATGGTCGCCTGGACCATGGCGAAGATCTGCGTCCAGAGCAAAAGGCGCCTGCGATTCCAGCGGTCGGCCAGAACGCCCGCGAGCGGAGCCAGAACGAAGGTCGGGATCTGCCCGGCGAAACCGACCACTCCCAACAGAAATGCCGATCCGGTGAGGCGATAGACGAGCCAGCTCATGGCGACCTGCTGCATCCAGGTGCCGATGAGCGAGATGCTCTGGCCGGCGAAAAAGAGCCGGAAGTTGCGGGATTGGAGCGCCCTGAAAAGGTGCAGACGCACGTGTCCTCCTTGATGTCTGCCGTTCGTTCGGGGTGGCCCGATAGAATTACAGGATAAATGAGAGCGGTGCAAGTCGCGGGATAATTCTGCGCGAAGGGGTGTTGACGCAAAGAGTTGAAGCCATCTCGGTTTAGGGGCATAATAGCGTGTTCAGCCGGCGAAGACGCCACAGTTTCCCCCTTTGGCTTCAAGGTTTCGAGATGCCCATCCCCGCTGAAAAGAGTCATTTCCTCGAAAAGATCCGTCGAGTGCCCTTCGGTTGGATCTATGCCGAGTACCCCAAGGATTCCATCACAAACGGACTAGTCCAAGCCAAGAAAGGGATCTGCCCGGAGTTTCTTTGGGAGGCTCCCTCGACTCTCGTGGTGCGATTTTCGCAGGCGCGGACTCTCCTCACGGCGGGAGAGGGGGACGGTGTGGAACTTGAGTGCGACTGCGGAACGCCGAGGTGTCCGCACCGGGTCGCCGCCCTTGCACTGGTGAAGAAGATCGCAGATCCAAGCGGCTTTTCCACTCTCGCGCTTCCGGAGTTTTCACTCAAGCTTCTGACGAACCGCTTCAGCGCAGAAACGGAAGGGGAGAGCTCCTCGGATGAGAAGCCGGAGCGTTTCGCCATCGAACTCGATTTCGAAGAAGGTTGTCCTCGCATCAGGGTGATGGATCGGGGGGAACCGGTGCTCCCCTTTTCTCTCGTTCCCTCGACCCTCAGGCATCTTGCCTTTACCCCCGAGTGGGCACAGGCCAAAGGAGTTCAGCTTCTCGAACTCCTGCGCAAAAAAAAGGAGGCGTATCCCCTCTTTTTCCGCCAGGGAAACCGCAGGCATCTCCTTCGCTGGTCACCCGAGAGCGCGGTGGGCAGACTCCTCATGGACGCCGAGGGGGAGTCCGTCACGATTCGCAGGCTCGT
>JARFUG010000108.1:0-4213 GCA_029289095.1 Desulfuromonadales bacterium | reverse complement strand
AAGGATGAGTGCCGCCTGCAGGCGGAAGGGGTCGCCGCAGGGATCGGTTACGATGTCGATCCCAATGGGTTTGCCCTCTTTGCGGAAAAGATCTATCGACAGCTTTCCGCTCCCCTGCGTGCCTTCAAGAGGCGACCGGCCTTGATGAACGCCTTTTTCGACTGCTCCGCTCACGAATCGCGCACAAAACGGCAGAGCGCTTTTCGGGCAGCTCTCTCGGGCTCCGATTTCGTCAAGCGTCTCGTGCGACGGGAGGCGAAGGAACTCATCGACGACCTGCTCGACAGAGTCGAGGAGCCGATGACGGTCATCGCCCTGAACGAAGGGCGTTGGCGCCGTTTCCCCCGCGACCGCAGGGGGGAGATGCGTCTGATGAAGATCCTTTTCGATCTTTACGGGGAGAAAGGGTTCCGCGGGGCCGAAAAGCCGGGTCAGGTTCGCGTCGGCATGAAGGAGTTCACGGAGAAGTTCGCCGCCCTCGCCGATGCCCTGCAAGGGGCAGGCATCGAGCTTCTGATCGACGGTCGCCCGGTCCGTCCGGCGGTCCTCGAGTATGAGGTGGAAGCGGCCCCTTCCGGGATCGACTGGTTCGAGATCCGCCCCGAGATCCGCTGCGACGGCGTCGTCCTGTCGCAGGAGGAGTGGCTTCGCGCCCTCTCCAGCGGCATGCTCCCGATGGACGGCTCGCTGCGCATTCTCGATGCCGAGGCCCTCAAGATCCTTGCCGAGATGGCCCGCATGGTGCCGCCGTCCGAAACGGGACGCCGGCAAAAGGCGCAGCAGGTCGTGCGGGTTCCGCGTCTTCACATCCTCGACGTCCTCGCCCTGCGTCGCAGGGGGGTGACGGTGCGTCTTCCGCGCGAGGACGAGGAGGTCCTCGGGAGCCTCCTCGCCTTCGAGACCATCCCCGCGCGTCCCTTGCCTGAGACCCTCCACTGCACGCTGCGTCCCTACCAGCATCGCGGCTACGACTGGCTCTCTTTTCTCTACAGCCACAAGTTCGGCTCCTGCCTTGCCGACGACATGGGTCTTGGCAAGACGGTACAGACGATCAGTCTTCTTGCCGCCCTGAAGGAAGGGGCGCTTCTCTCGCGCCTTCGGGAGCCTCGCCCGCACCTCGTCGTCGTCCCGCCGAGTCTGCTGTTCAACTGGGAGGCCGAGATCGCCCGCTTCTGCCCCGATCTCACGACACACGTCTACCGGGGCAAAGACCGCTCGACAGATTTCTGCGGGGCCGATGTCGTTATCACCTCCTACGATCTGGTGCGCCGGGACGCCGCCCGCCTGACACAGATCCCTTTCCACGTCGTTGTCTTTGACGAGGCCCAGGCGATCAAGAACCCCCGGGCGGCTGTCACCTCGGCGGCGCGCCGCATTCAGGGGATCTTCAAGATCGCCCTGACCGGAACGCCTGTGGAGAATCGGATCGAGGACTACTGGTCGGTACTCGATCTCGCCGTCCCGGGGCTTCTCGGCGATTTTGCCACATTTACCCGTCTCGAAAAGGGGGAGAGCGAAGCCGAGCGCATCGGGCGGATCGTGCGCCGCACGCGCCCCTTCGTGCTGCGGCGCTCCAAGGCGATGATCGCCGACGAACTGCCGCCGCGCACCGAGAGCGACCTCTACCTGGAACTGAGCGCCGAGCAGAAGGCGCTCTACACCCGGACCGCCGAGGCGGCGCGGCGCACCGTCGGCGAGGCGTACCGCATCCAGACCGCCGCCCAGGCGCGCATCACCGCCCTTGCGGCGCTGATGAAGCTGCGGCGGATCTGCCTCTCCCCGCGTCTGGAAGGGGGGGCTGGGAAGGAGCCCGATCCGAAGGTCGCCGCTCTCATCGAGCACCTCGAAGAGCTGCGCGACGAGGGGCACAGCACCCTCGTCTTCTCCCAGTTCACCTCCTTTCTCGACCTGGTGGAGCCCGAACTCGTCCGGCAGGGGTTCCCCGTCTACCGCCTCGACGGCTCCACCCCTGTCGGGATACGAAAGACGCTGGTGAACAAATTCCAGCACTCCGAAGAGCCCGCCGTCTTTCTACTCAGCCTCAAGGCGGGCGGACGCGGGCTGAACCTCACCCGCGCCACCTACGTCTTCCATCTCGACCCGTGGTGGAATCCGGCGGTGGAGAACCAGGCTTCGGACCGCGCCCACCGCATCGGCCAGAAGCAAAAGGTCACGGTGGTTCGCCTGCTCATGCGGCACACGGTGGAGGAAAAGATGATGGTCCTGAAGGAGAAGAAGCTGGCGCTCTATCAAGCACTTCTGGGTGGGGAGATGGGTGAAGGGGCGGTCATCAGCCGCGAGGAGATCGCCTATCTGCTGGAGGGATGAGTGGCCTCTGTAAGAATAATCCGCCCTGAATTGGCTTTCCGGGGATTGCTTCCGTCCTCAGTTCCGATAGACGTCCCGGCGGTGACCGACTTTGATCACCGTGACCACAAGTTCCTGATCCTGGATTTCGTAGAGGATGCGGTAGACGCCCTGGCGCACCCGGTAGCGCTCCTGGGCGGAGAGTTTTTCGCATCCAGGCGGACGGGGGTCGTCGGCCAAAGCCTGGATGCGTTTGAGGATGGCGGCGACATCAGCGTTGGGAAAAGAGCGCAGGTCCTTGGCGACCGAGCGCTTGATGACCAGCCTATAGCTTGCCATGAGCCTTCAGGTCTTCCAGGAGAGCTTCATAGCTCATGGTCGGCTCGGCCACCCGTTCAGCGAAGGCGGCCAGGTCCTCCTGGTCTTCGCGCAGCGACTGGCGGACGGCTTCGTTGACCAGGTCGGAAACCGTTCGGTTGGAAGAAGCAGCCTTCAGGCGGAGTGCCCTGTGCAGGGCGGGGTCGAGATAGATGGTGGCGCGCTTGAGGGGTTCGGGCATGAGGATGTCCTCCTTTGTGGAACATCCTAGCGTTTTGGTGTTATGGTGTCAAGGTGACGTGCTGGAGGAGGGTGTAAAACCTACTTCACCCCTAATCAACTTGAGAAGGGCTGATTGTCGGCTACGAACGCTCCGTCAGGCGTTATCTTGCCGCCCGACAGGAATTGGGTGAACCCGATCCTTTCCGCCTTCGCTTTCGAAGGGAGTTGCACGAGGTCGTGGCGATGGTGGTCAGGCAAAGGTTGGTATATGAATCCAAGAACGTCTCCGACTGGGTTGTGCAGCGAATGCCGGCAGGTGACCGCACACATTTTATGGAGATGCTGGCCAACGAACTCGCAGGGCTTCACGAAGGGAATATCGCGCGATTCCGGCTCCGGCCCTCCGAATTCGCCGAATGGAAGAAGGGAAAGGCGAACGACGCTTCGGATTGAGGCATTTCCCAGGTGGGGTGACCCTGCGGCGTGACCGCGCTTCTGGGAGGAGAGATGGAGGAGGGGGCGGCGATCAGCCGCAAGAAGATCGCCTATCTGCTGGAAGGGTGAGGGGCCTCTGCGACGAGAGCTGCGACGAACTCTTGCCAGACCCGCCAGTAGTCCTCGATGCCGTGATCGAGGGTGTCGTTGTGTCCTGCGCCGGGAATGAGGTGAAATTGCTTCGGCTCGTTTGCAGCTTCGAAGACCTGACGGGCCATCTGCGGTGGGACGATGGCGTCCGCCGACCCCTGGAAGATGAGCAGGGGGACGTGGATGTCCCCGATCTTCTCCAGGGTGTCGTAGCGCGAGCGCACACTCCAGCCGAGTACGGCGTAGAGGCCCGGATAGTGCCGGCGTCCCATGGCGGCGATGGAGGGGAAGGGTGTCTCGAGGACGAGCCCCGCCGGAGGCGCCTCCAGGGCGAGCTGCGTCGCCACTCCCGCGCCTAGAGAGCGTCCGAAGTAAATCGTGTGATCGGCCGCCCACCCCTTCTCCCTCAGCCACGCCAGAGCCCCTCGCGCATCGGCGTAGGTCCCTTCCTCCGACGGACTCCCGTCGCTCCTGCCGTACCCCCGGTAATCGAAGATGAAGACCGATACCCCGAGGCGCTCGCGAAAGAGGCGCAGGTTGTGAATGCGGTGGGAGATGTTGCCCGCGTTGCCGTGGAAGAAGAGGATGACGGGGGCGTCCGGCGTCCCCGGAACGAACCAGCCGTGAAGGCGCACGCCGTCTTCGGCCGTGAAGGAAACTTCATCGTAGGGGAGGCCGAAATCGGCGGGGGTCGCCGCGAGGCGGCTTTCGGGAAAGAAGACGAAGGTCTGGTCCATGTCGCACCCGAAGAGAATGCCGAGCAAAAGCCCCATTAGAAGGA
>JARFUG010000107.1:1757-7838 GCA_029289095.1 Desulfuromonadales bacterium | reverse complement strand
ATATCCATCTGCGCCAGATTGCTCAGGCGTTGCACGATCTCTTCATTTCCCATGGTCGCCTCTGTCTCTTTTTTCCCTAAGGGTACCATGCCAGGGCACACAAGGAAGGGTGAAACAGGTGGAGCCGTTCGAAACGAACCCCTTCTGTCCGTAGCCCACCGCGGAGAGAAAGGTGTGGCGCTTGCTCCGATTTCATCTCCGGCGCCTCTCCCCGCGCTGTTTGGCGAGGAATCCGCCGATCCGTGCGCAGCGAGAAAAAAGGTTGACATTTCCAAAAAGTCTATATAGTTTATAGACTATGTTGTCAAAGAAGACAAAATACGGCCTACAGGCCCTCACTTTTCTTGCCCGCGAGTACGGTCGCGGCCCTTTGCTGATCTCGGATCTGGCCGAGCGCGAGGGGATACCGAAAAAATTTCTGGAAGCGATTCTGCTACAATTGAAAAACGCCGGGATTCTGCAGAGCCGAAAGGGAAAAGGGGGGGGCTACTCTCTCGGTAGACGCCCGGAGGAGATCACCGTAGGGCAGGCGGTCCGCATCCTGGAAGGCCCCCTGGCGCCGGTCCCCTGCGTGAGCGAAACCGCCTACCAGCGCTGCACCGAATGCGAGGACGAACGAAGCTGCGGCATCCGCCTTGTGATGAAGGACGTGCGCGACGCCATCGCACGGATTCTGGACAACACCTCGCTTCAGGAAATGCTCAACCGCTCGGAAGAGGCGCGCCGAGAATTCGGCCCTCTAGACTATCACATCTAAATTTTTTTATGTTTTAGTCTATTAAATCTATAGACTATTTAGAATAAGCGCCGACCGGACAGACCGGAGGTACACCTCACCCCTCAACCATAGGAGAAAATCCGATGAGAACTGTCCGAATTCTGCTGCTAACCGCCCTGCTCGTCGGCCTGGCCACCTCGGCCCTGGCCCAAAGCGTCACCCTGCTCAACGTCTCCTACGATCCGACCCGCGAGTTCTACCGGGAGTACAACGCCGCGTTTCAGAAACACTGGAGAACGCAAACGGGGCAGAACGTCACCATCCGCCAGTCCCATGGCGGGGCGGGTTCCCAGGCCCGGGCTGTGATCGACGGCCTCGACGCCGACGTGGTGACCCTCGCCCTGGCCTACGACATCGACGCCATTCACGAACGGGCCGGCCTCATCCCCAAAGACTGGCAGAGCCGCCTCCCCAACAACAGCTCCCCCTACACCTCGACCATCGTGCTGCTGGTGCGCAAGGGAAATCCCAAGGGGATCAAAGACTGGGACGATCTCATCCGCCCCGACGTGCAGGTCATCACCCCCAATCCCAAGACCTCCGGCGGCGCCCGGTGGAACTATCTGGCCGCCTGGGGGTATGCCCTGAAAAAATACGGCTCGGATGAGGAGGCCCGCGAATTCGTCCGCAAAATTCTGGCGAACGTCCCCGTGCTCGACCCGGCGGCCCGCGGCACCACCAACACCTTCGTGCAGCGTCGGATCGGCGACGCCTTCATCGCCTGGGAGAATGAGGCGCTGCTGGCCATCGAGCAACTCGGCCGCGGCGAGTACGAGATCGTTGTCCCCTCGGTCAGCATCCTGGCCGAACCGCCGGTGACCGTGATCGACCGCAACGTCGACCGCAAAGGAACCCGGCAGGTGGCCGAGGCCTACCTCGAATACCTCTATTCCCCCGAAGGGCAGCGCCTGGCCGGCAAACACTACTACCGCCCCTCGGACCCGGCCATCGCCAAGGAGTTCGAAGCCCAGTTCCCCGACGTGAAGCTCTTCACCATCGAAGACGTTTTCGGAGGCTGGCAGCAGGCGCAGACGAGACACTTTTTGGACGGCGGCGAATTCGACAAGATTTTCGATTCGCTCAGGCGATAAACAGAATTTCCCCTGTTGCCCCGAGGCACTCGCCGGGCAACAGGGGGAGCTGAAACATTTGGAGTCTTTATGAACGGTTTCGTCTGGCGTCAGCCAAGCGTCCTTCCGGGTTTCGGCCTGACCATGGGGTTCACCCTCCTTTATCTCAGCCTGCTGGTGCTGATCCCGCTGGCCGGGATGATCCTCTTCACAGCAAAGCTCGATTGGGCGCAGTTCTGGGCGGCGGTGACCCACCCTCAGGTGATGGCCTCCTACCGTCTTTCTTTCGGCGCCTCCTTCATCGCCGCCGGAATCAACGCCGTCTTCGGCGTCCTGGTCGCGTGGGTCCTGGTGCGCTACGCCTTTCCCGGCAAGCGCATCGTCGACGCACTGGTCGATCTCCCCTTCGCCCTGCCGACGGCGGTAGCGGGGATCGCCCTGACCGCCATCTACTCCACCACCGGGTGGATGGGGCAGCACCTGGAGATCTTCGGCATCAAGGTCGCCTATACCCCCATCGGGGTGACGGTGGCGATGACCTACATCGGCCTCCCCTTCGTCGTGCGCACCGTGCAGCCGGTGCTCGAAGATCTCGACCGGGAGCTCGAAGAGGCGGCGGCCTGCCTGGGGGCGACCCGGTGGCAGATCATCCGCCGGGTGATCCTCCCGAGCCTGCTGCCGGCCCTTCTGACGGGACTGGCCCTGGCCTTCGCCCGGGCGCTGGGGGAATACGGTTCGGTCGTCTTCATCGCGGGCAACATGCCGTACTACACCGAGATCACCCCGCTGCTCATCATCACCAAGCTGGAGCAGTACGACTACACCGGCGCCACCGCCATCGGGACGGTGATGCTGGTGGCGGCTTTCGTCCTGCTGCTGATCATCAACGGTCTGCAGTGGTGGGCGTCACGAAGGCACTGATCAAACGGAGATTGAACGCATGTCTGTTACGACCACTACAGCCCGGCCCGCAGCGCATCCCCCGGCGGCGCCCCTCCCCCGACCCCGTCGTGCACGGCGCCTCGCCACCGAGGAAGCCCCCTGGGTGCGCTATACCCTGATAACCATCGCTCTGCTCTTTCTGCTGTGCTTTCTGGTGCTGCCGCTGGCGGCCGTCTTCGCCGGCGCCTTCGCGCAAGGGGCGGGGCTCTATCTCGAGTCGATCCGCGAGCCGGACGCCCTGGCCGCCATTCGCCTCACCCTCACCGTGGTGGCCATCTCCGTCCCGGCCAATCTCGTCTTCGGGGTGGCGGCGGCCTGGGCCATCGCCAAATTCGAATTTCGCGGCAAGAGTTTTCTGATCACCCTGATCGACCTCCCCTTCGCCATCTCGCCGGTCATCGCCGGCCTGATCTTCGTCCTGCTCTTCGGCGCCCAGGGGTGGTTGGGGCCCTGGCTCGGCGAGCACAATATCCGCATCATCTTCGCCGTGCCGGGGATCGTCCTGGCGACGGCCTTCGTCACCTTCCCCTTCGTCGCCCGGGAGCTGATCCCCCTCATGCAGGAGCAGGGCAAGGACGAGGAGGAGTCTGCCCTGACGCTGGGGGCCAACGGCTGGCAGACCTTCTGGCGGGTGACCCTCCCCAACGTGAAATGGGGATTGATCTACGGCGTCATCCTGTGCAACGCCCGGGCCATGGGGGAGTTCGGGGCGGTCGCCGTCGTGTCGGGGCATATCCGCGGCATCACCACCACCATGCCGCTGCACGTGGAGATCCTCTACAACGAATACCAGTTCGCCGCCGCCTTCGCGGTGGCCTCCCTTTTGACCCTGCTGGCGATCGTGACGCTGGTCGTCAAGAGCGTCATCGAATGGAAGACCGATCGCCGCCGCAGGCGCGCGGCGCATTGAATGCCGACGAAAGGAAGTTTTCACCATGAGCATAGAGATCAACGGCGTCACCAAGCGCTTCGGGGCGTTTCTGGCCGTGGACGACGTCTCCCTCGACATCCCCGAGGGGAAGCTGACCGCCCTGCTCGGTCCGTCGGGGTCGGGCAAGACGACGCTGCTGCGCATCATCGCCGGGCTTGAGCAGCCCGACAGCGGGACGATCCGCCTCGGCGGCCAGGACACCGCCGACGTGCACGTCAGCCATCGCGGCGTCGGCTTCGTCTTTCAGCACTACGCCCTTTTTAAGCACATGACGGTCTTCGACAACGTCGCCTTCGGCCTCACCGTCAAGCCCCGCCGCGAGCGGCCCCCCAAGGGGGAGATCCGCGATCGCGTGCTGGAGCTTCTGAGATTGGTGCAGCTCGAAGGGATGGCCGGCCGCTACCCTTCCCAGCTCTCCGGGGGGCAGCGCCAGCGCGTCGCCCTCGCCCGGGCGCTGGCGGTGCAGCCGAAGGTTCTTCTGCTCGACGAGCCGTTCGGCGCCCTCGACGCCAAGGTGCGGGCCGAGCTTCGCCGGTGGCTGCGGCGTCTGCACGATGAGCTCCACGTCACCAGCGTCTTCGTCACCCACGACCAGGAGGAGGCGCTGGAGGTCGCCGACCAGGTGGTGGTGATGAACAAGGGGCGCATCGAACAGGCGGCCTCTCCCCAGCAGGTCTGGGACAAGCCGGCCAACCCCTTCGTCTACAACTTCCTGGGGAGCGTCAACCTCTTTCGCGGCCGCGTGCATGGAGGGCAGGCGATGGTGGAGAACGTGCGGCTGTGTCTGCCGGAGATGAAAAGCGACGCGGAGAGCCGCCCGGTCGTGGCGTTCGTGCGCCCCTACGATCTGGACGTCAGCCGCAAGCCGTTCGCCCCCGACGACATCGCCGCCCAGGTGCGCTTCATCCACAGCGCGGGGGCGCTCATACGCATCGACCTGCAGCGCTCGGACACCGGCGACGCCGTGGAGGCGCAGCTCGATCGCGACCGCTTTCGCGAACTGGCCCTGAGCGTCGGCGACACCGTCTATCTGCACCCCCGCAACATGCAGGTCTTCGTCGAGGACTATCAGATTTAGGAGAGCACGATGGAGCCGAGGACAGGAAAACAGGACAACTGGAGCCCCGAGCTGGAAAAGCGCATCCGGGATGCCGTGCGGGACATTCGCTTCGGCAGCGTGACCCTCATCCTCCAGGATGGCCATGTGGTGCAGATCGACAAAAGTGAGAAGGTGCGGCTGAAGTAGGCTCGCGTCAAGGATCGACCCTGGGCCGATGAATGGAAACGGCCGGTTTTTTTGTTCAGAACCGGCCGTTTCCTGTTTTTTGGACGGTCCGATTGGGGTTGGGCATGGCGGCACTGCCATGAGCTATTGACATGTAACATCTGTTACGTATATATAACTAGTGTTTCTTGAATTCACGAGGTACTGTCATGGGAGCATCCTCCCCCGCCCCGCAAGACTGGCTCCTCTTTTTCTACAGCGTCCCTTCCAAGCCGGTCGCCAACAGGATGCGCATCTGGCGGATGCTGAGCAAAGCAGGGGCGCTCCAGCTCAAAGGGTCCGTCTACATCCTCCCCTACAGTGCAGACCATCACGAATTTTTCCACTGGCTCACCACCAGCGTGGCCGCCATGCAGGGGGAAGCCGATTTCGTGCGCACCGCAAAGCTCGAAACGATGCAGGACGCCGAGGTCGTCGCCCTCTTCCATCGCCAGCGGGAAAAAGAGTATGCCGCCCTGCACAAGCGCCTGGACGAGTTGCACAAGGGGCTGGCGGCAAGCGGTAGGGCCGTCCCCGACAAGTGGCTCGACCAGTTCGCCAGGTGCCGCAAGGAGTTCGACGAACTACAGCGGACCGACTTCTTCGCCTCCCCCGCCGGCAGGGGGGTGGAGGAGGTGCTGCAGGCGCTCGACAGCGCGGTGGCAGAGAGGCTCGAAGAGGGAGGAATGGCGCCCCGGAGAAAAATCGTGAAAAGAAAAGCGCAGGATTACCAGGGCAGGACCTGGGTCACGCGGACCCGCCCCTTTGTGGACCGGATCGCCTCGGCCTGGTTCATCCGCACGTACATCGATCCGGCCGCTGTCTTCGCTTTCGTGGAGGGACCCGAGGCGCCGGCGACCGATGCGCAGACGGTCTACTTCGATATCCAGGGGGGGGAGTTCACCCACGTCGGGGAGCTGACCACATTCGAGGTTCTCATCGAGGCGTTCGGCGCCAGGGACAAGGCGCTCAAGACACTGAGCGAAATCATTCATCAGATCGATCTGGCCGACGGCATCTTCCAGCATCCCGAGGCCGAAGGGGTACGCAGGATCCTGGAAGGGATACGCGTGACGGCAACGAACGACCATGACCT
>JARFUG010000107.1:0-1657 GCA_029289095.1 Desulfuromonadales bacterium | reverse complement strand
GGCTACGACTGCGGCGGCTGCGGCTTTCCATCGTGCGGCGAATTCGCCAAGGGGCGCACCCTGCAGGGCAGGGAGATGGGGTACACCGGGCCGCACTGCGTCATGCGGATGATGGACATCGGCGTGGCTCTGTCGTCGGCGGCCAAGACCGCCGGGATGCTGAACGTCGACAGCCGGGTGCAGCAGCGGGTCGGGGCCGCGGCCCGGGCTCTGGGCTTCATTCAGGCGGAGGTCGTCATGGGGATTCCGGTGGGGATCTACGGCAAGAGCATCTTCTTCGACCGCCAGGTCCCCAAGCACTGAAAAGAAAGAGATGACTCCCTCTGCCGCTTTGCCCGCCTTGTGCTCGGTGGGATTTTTCGCACGCTTCTCCTACGCCCTGGCCCGCAGCCCCGTCCTCCCCCTCTTCGCCCTCTTTCTGGGGGCCGGGCCGGAAGTGATCGGCATTACCGTGGGGATCTCGACGGTCACGGGGATCTTCTTCAAGCTCCCCGCCGGGGCGATCTCCGATATCGTCGGGCGAAGACGGATGATCCTGGCCGGGCTCCTCGTCTTCGCCTTCGTCCCCTTTCTCTATCTTCTGGTCACAGATTACCGGCTCCTGATCGGCATCCGTTTCCTGCACGGCTTCGCCACGGCCATCTTCGGCCCCGTCGCCATGGCCCTGGTGATGGACCTGGCCGGAGGGAAAAAGGGGGAGATGCTCTCCTGGTTTTCCTCCCTCACCATCGTCGGCACCCTGCTGGGCGCCCCCGTCGGCGGTTTTATCCTCAACGGAGCGACTCCGGAGGGGCTTACTCTCGGAGCGTTCCAGACGGCATACGTCGTCAGCGGCGTCTTCGGCATCGTCTCTCTTCTCATCGCCTTGCGCTGGCTCCCCGCTCAGGATCGGCCCGCAAAGCCCAGGTCGGTGAAGGAGGCCTACCGGAAGCTCCTGTCCGGGGTCCGGGAGGTGGCGAGCGACCGGCGCGTGCTGATCACCTCAAAGATGGAGGGGCTGCAGAACATGACGGTCGGCGCGCTGGAGGCGTTTCTGCCGATCTACGCCGTCACGGTGGCGGGGCTGAGCATGTTCCAGGCGGGGCTCCTGTGGGGGGCGATGATCCTGGTGACCATCGGGGTGAAGCCGCTCATGGGGCGCATCTCCGACCGCAGCGGCCGAAGGCCCCTCATCGTCGCGGGGATGCTCTTGTGCGCCTTCTCCTTCGCCGCGATCCCGCTCCTCGGCGGTTTCATCCCGCTGCTGGCGGCCGCTCTCGTCTTCGGCGTCGGCGAAGCCCTCGTCACCTCCTCCTCGGCGGCCCTGGTCGGCGATCTGTGCCGGGAGAAGAATTTCGGGGCGGCCATGGGAACCTTCGGCACCATCTACGACATCGGACACGCCACCGGCCCCATCCTTGCCGGCGTTCTCATCGCCGGTTACGGCTACCTCCACTCCTTCTGGATCATGGCCGCCATTCTGCTCCTTGCGGTTCCGGTCTTTACTATGATCGTACGGGAGGGATGACTTCGGAGGGCGAGCTTTTCATCCTCGCGAGATTGACAAGGAAGAAGGTGCGGAGAAGACTTTTAAGAAAAGCGTGCCGCGATGCCGCGATGTGAAAAGGAAACCGCCATGCCCCCCGACGACCGACACGACTCCGCTCCCCCCGCCCCG
>JARFUG010000106.1 GCA_029289095.1 Desulfuromonadales bacterium | reverse complement strand
TCCGTCCTCCGTCCACCGTCCCTTAACTCCCAACTCCCGCCCGTCACTCCACCTTCATCGCCACCAGCGTGACGTCGTCGTTGAAGCTGATCGATGCCGAGAAGAGGCGCACCTGGCGGATCAGTTCGTCGATGAGCTCTTCCGGCGGGAGGTGATGGTTCTGCTGCAGCAGGCTGCAGAGGCGCTCCTCGCCGAAGAGGTTGTGGTCGGCGTCTTCGGCTTCGGTGATGCCGTCGGTGTAGAGGAGCAGGATGTCTCCCGGTTCGAGCTTCACGCGGCGCTCCTCGAATTCGACCTCGCGGCGCACGCCGAGAATCAGCCCTTCGGCATCGAGATGTTCGCAGGCGTTGGCGCCAGGGCGCCAGATCAGCGGGTGATTGTGGCCGGCGTTCGAGAAGGAGAGGATGCGACTCGTCGAATCGTACTTCAGGTAGAACATGGTGATGAAGAGTTCGGCGCGGCTCAGGTCTTCATAGAAGAACTCGTTGAGGGCGTAAAGGATATCGCTGGTGTTGAGGAGCTGACGCGCCACGGCCTGAATGAAGGTGCGCGTCTCGGCCATCAGCAGCGCCGCGCCAACGTTGTGCCCCGAGACGTCGGCGACCAGCAGGTCGAGGGACGTCTTCCCCCTGGGGAGAAAGTCATAGTAATCGCCGCCGACCTGCCTGGCCGGCTGGCACTTTCCGGCCAACCGGATCCCCGGAATTTCAGGGGTCTCAAGAGGCAGAAGCCCAAGCTGGATCGTCTTGGCGATCTGCAGCTCCCGTTCCTGCTCCCGCGCAGCGATGAGCTCCATCGTCTGCCCGGCGTTTCTCCAGGCGACCCCGACCTGCCCGGCCAGACTCTTGAAGAGCTCGGTGAACTCCTCGGTGAAGATCCCCTTGGCCGAACGGGAGAAGGCCGACAGGACGCCGACGGGGTCTCCCTCGATCGTTATCGGCGCATGGGCGAACGACTTGATCCCCTCCCGATGGATGACCTGCGCCGAAGAAGCGATCTCCATGTCGTCGGTGTCGTTGACGATGCTCACCGAATTTGTGAGGAACGTCGTGCCGATATAGCTCTTCATGGTCAGCTCGCGCTCAGAGGACCCTAGGTGCTCCGAACTCATCCCTTTCTGACTTCGCACCGTCAGGATATTGCGCTCCTTGTCGAGAAGGCGGATCACGACCAGGTCGAACTTGAACTGCTCCTGCAGCAGTTCGAGAATATTGTCGAGGATTTTCTGGATGTTCGCGCCGCTCGAAACGACCCGGGCCGCTTCGTAAAGAACGCTGAGCTGTTCCCGGCTCGCCGTGCGGCTGATGGTGACCGACCCGAAGATGTCGAAGACGTCCTCCATGCGGCTTCCGCGCGTCGCCAGGTAGTTCTCGATGATGATGCGCGCCGGAGCCGCGCCGACCGAGCCGGCAAGGGTCCGCTCCGTGAAGCGCTTCAGGCTCGGCAGCTCGTATTCCGACAGGCTCCCCCGTTCGTCGATCTCCCTGTCTCCGATGTAATTCGCGATGGCGGCGTGGGCCTGCTTCTCTCCGATGAACTTGGTCATCAGGTCGACGAACTCCATGACCGTCGGCGCCTTGCTGATGCGCTTGCGTTCCTGGATCTCCCGGGCGGGGGCAAGGGCATCGATAAACTTGGGAACCTGCTCTTCTTCCTCTTTCGACGGGTGTGACATGAGAGAGATCGAAATGAAAGCACCCACATTGAAGAACATCGTCCAGAAAAGGGAATGGGTCCACATGTCGAACCCGGTCAGTCCGAAGAGTTCCAGGGGGCGCAGCAGGGCGATGCCGAAAAGCCCCTCCTCGAGGATCTCGCTCTGCATCCACCCGCTGCGCACGAACGAGGGGATGAGGAGCGTGTAGAACCAGGTGACGAACCCGAGGATCAACCCAGCGATGGCTCCCTGGCGGGTGGCGCGCCTCCAGAACAGGGCCCCGATAACGGCCGGGGCGAACTGGGTCGCGGCCATGAACGATATCAGTCCGATGGCGACAAGGGCATACGCTTCGCCGATGATCCGGTAGTAGAGATAGCCGAGCATGATCACGACGACGATCCCGAGACGCTTGATGTTGATCAGGAGCGTCGAGATGTCCGAGGCCTGGATGCGCAGCTTGAGGATGACCGGCATCACCAGGTGGTTGAGGATCATCGTCGAAATGGCCACCGATTCGACCATCACCATCCCCGCCGAAGCCGAGAACCCGCCGATGAAGACGAACATGGCGAGCCAGTGTTGCCCCCCCTGCAGCGGAAGGTGGATCACGAAATAGTCCGCCAGGGCGGCGTCGCCGTCGTTAAGAAGCAGCCCCCCCAGGGCGATGGGGATGACGAAGATGTTGATCAGGAAGAGATACGCCGGAAAACGCCACATGGCATCGCGGATGTGGCGCTCGTCCGAGTTCTCGATGACCATGATGTGGAACTGCCGGGGCAGGAGCATGACGGACATCATCGACATGAAGATCAGGGTGAACCACATCGGATAGGTGTTCTGCGGCGTATCGAGCATCAGCAGATGCATGCGGTCCGGAAATTCAGCGATGAAGCGGTTGAAGATGTCGCTGAAACCGCCGAACAGGCCGTAGGTCACGTAGATCCCCACCGCCAGAAACGCCAGGAGCTTCACCAGCGACTCCAGGGCGATGGCCGCCACGAGCCCCTCGTGGCGCTCCGAGGCGTCGAGGTGCCGGGCGCCGAAGAGAACGCCGAAGAGCCCCAGGATCAGCGCCAGGATGAAGGCCGTATCGAGCCAGGGGAGGGGGGGGAGGAACCTGACTCCCGTGCCGGCGGTCAGCGGAGTGAGGGTCAGAATGTCGAAGGTGTGGGCCACCGCCTTGAGCTGCAGGGCGATGTACGGGGTGATGCCGATGACGGTGAAGATCGTCACCACGGCTCCGAGCAGGGCCGACTTGCCGTAGCGGCTCGAGATGAAGTCGGCGATGCTGACGATATTCTGTTCCTTGCTGATGCGCACCATCTTGCGCAGCACGAACCACCAGGCCAGCGCGATGAGGGTCGGACCGAGGTAGATGGGGAGAAAGTCGAGCCCCGTCGTGGCGGCGCGGCCGACGCTGCCGTAAAAAGTCCACGACGTGGCATAGACCGCCAGCGAGAGAGAATAGATGTACGAGTTGGAGATAATGCTGCGCCCGGCCGCCCGGCGCTTGTCGGCGTAATAGGCGACGGCGAAGAGGAGCCCGAAGTAGAGCAGCGAAATGGTGGCTACGACACCGATCGTCATCTGGGGCCGTCTTTCTCCTGTTCATCCGGCTCGTGCTCTTCCTGCGGTTCGTCCATGGCGTACCGTGAAAAGAAGTAGACGACCACGATGGAGGCGGGCCAACCGATCAGGAAATAAAGAAACAGCAGGGGGTAGTTGAAGATCAGAATGTCTTTGTTGAAGATATGGACAAAGGGATAGTTGATCATGATCACGCCGAGAAGGAACATGATCACCCAGACTTCCCGCAGACGGATAGGGCTCGGTGGTTTCATGGGAAAAGTCCCAAGGGAAAAGGCGCAAGATAAAAGGCCAAAGGATCAAGGCCAAAGGTGAAGGCACGAGGAGAGAATTTAACCCTCCAACCCGTTTTTCTCCTGGCTCCCGGCTCCTGGCTCCTGGCTCCTGCCCTCAATGATTTCAACAAGAACAAGTTGCACATTATAATTCACTGAAAGAGCGGTGTCGACCTGTATTGTTTCCTCTCCGGGGGCCTCGAAGGTCGCGGCCTGCCGGTCGTAGAGCTCGCGCCGGCCGTCCGAGGGATCGGTTCCTTCGGCGCGTCGCCGGTCGAGACGCTCCAGGGCGAGGGCGCGGTCGCACTGCAGGTGGACGACTACGGCGTTCACTCCAACCACTCGCATTTCCTCCAGGAAACGCTCCCGCTCACGGCGCCGGCCGAAGGAGGCGTCGACGACGACGCTTCTCCCCCTGTCGGCCTCCTGCAGGGCCGATTCGAGCAGCCGGTCGTAGGTGCGGCGGTTGAACGCCTCCGAATAGATCCCCTCGCCGAAGGAGGCCCCGGCGCCCGTGGCCGCCTCTGCGCCGGCCAGCTCTTTTCGCACCGCGTCCGAGCGCAGCATCGAAGCGCCCAGGGCCGTCGCCAGGGCGCCCCCCACCGTGCTCTTGCCCGTTCCCATCAGTCCGCAGGTCAGCACGACGACCGGCGGGCAGAGATATCCCAGAGCCAGCGCGAAATGGCGTCCGGCGCGTTCTGCGGCAGAGGCGCGGGTCTGCGCCACGGCATTTTCGTCGGCCGACAGGAACGATTCGACCTTCCCCCTCACCCACGTCCGGTAGATCTTGTAAAAGGGGAGGAGGATGTCGCGCTCCGCGTCCCGGCCGAGCACTGCGTCGTACGCGCGAAGAAGACCGGACGAGAGATCGGCGCGCCCGCGCAGATCGAGATCCATCAGCACGAAGGCGAGATCGGCCGCGATGTCGCCGATGCGGAACCGGCGGTTGAATTCGATGCAGTCGTAGATCTTCACCGGATCGGTCAGGCAGATGTGTTCGGCATGAAGATCGCCGTGCCCGTCGCGCACCCACCCCTCTTCCTCCCTGCGCGCGATCAGCGGAGCGTTCGCTTCCAGAAATCGCTCCACGTAGCGGCTGCAGATCTGCTGCGTGCGCGCATCGAGGGTGGAGCCGCAGAAGGGGAGGGTCTGCGCGAAATTCTCCCTCCAGTTCAGGCGCACCACGTCGAGGTTGCTCCATCCCCCGTCGTTGCGGCAGACGGCCGACCCGCGGTGAAGTTCGGCAATGCGCCGCCCCGTTTTGGCGATCTGCTCCGGCAACTGGGGATCGTTCTCGGCCATGCGCCGGTCGAGCATCCGGTCCGCCGGAAGGCGCTCCATGCGCACCGCATATTCGGCGATCTCCCCTCCGTCGCCCATCTCGAAGCGTTCGCCGCGCCGCCGGATCTCGACCACCCCGAGGTAGACGCCGGGGGCGAAGCGCCGATTCAGCCGCACCTCTTCCTCGCAGAAAAAGCGGCGGCGCTCCAGCGTGGTGAAATCGAGAAACCCGAAATCGACGGGCTTCTTCACCTTGTAGACGTGGCGGCGTGTGAAGTAGAGGCGCGAGACATGCGTTTCGACGAACTCGACCGGCCCTTCTTCCGAGGGGTAGAAATCGGGGCGGAGCATCGATTCATGCAACGTCTCGCGGCTCATGCGTTTCCCTGAGGTTCGAGGGCAAAGATACAAGATGCAAGATTCAGAGATACAAGATTCAAGATAAAGTCTTGAATTAACTGTAGCACAAGAGAGGCGAGGCGCGAGGTGCTTGTGCAGGAGAACGTTCTCCCCTCCTATTTTAGGAGGGGCTGGGGGTGGTAAGGTTTTTCGGACGTCTACCACCCCCAACCCCCTCCTAATCAAGGAGGGGGAGCTTCGCGCCTTTTCCCCATTTGACCCCTTATTTCTGGTATGATAAATTCTCAATTTGCCTATAGAAGGAAGCTCCCCCTGATTCCCATTCAAAGTTTAAAATTCGACATTCAAAATCGCCTTCCCCGGGCTCTGTTTTTTATCCTCTTCCTGGCTCTGGCCGGATGCGTCTCCCGTCCCGGCGCGACGGCTTCGTTCGATTCGGGGTACGAGCCGAAACCGTACGTCTCCCGGATTGACGATGACCGCTCGCAGGCGCTCTACCATTTCGGCGTTGCGCGCCTTCGGGCCATGGACGGCGATTTCCATGGCGCTCTGACGTCGTTGGAGAGGGCCGTCGCCCTCGACCCCGACTCGTTCTTTCTCCGTCTCTCACTGGCGCGGCTCCATCTCGACCTGGGCGCAGACGAGGAAGCGATGACGATCGCCGAAAGGCTCCTCATCCTTCATCCGGAATCGGCGCAGGCGCACCTCCTCATGGGGACGCTGCTCTTCAACGCCGGTCTGGACGAAGAGGCTGCGGGGTATCTGCGTCGCACCATCGAACTCGATCCCGACGAAGAGAGCGCCTGGCTCCACCTGGGGATCGTCTATGCGCGTCTCGGGGAATTCAGCCGCTCATCCGAGACCCTCAGGGCGCTTCTCGACCGCCATCCCGACTCCCTCGCCGCCGAACTCACCCTTGCCCGCCTCTACCGCGAGACCGGTCTGCTGGTGCTGGCGGAACACTACTACCTGCTCATTCTCGACAAAGAGCCCGGCTTCGAGCCGGTCGTTCTCGAACTGGCCGGTCTGTACGAGAGCACCGGCGAGATCGACAAGGCGATCGCTCTTTACGGCGACATGCTCGCGAACGATCCCGACCACCACGAGGTGCGACACTACCTCGTGCGTCTCCTGATTCTCCAGGAGCGCCTCGGGGAGGCCCGGGAGGAGCTCTACCGGCTCGTCGAGGAGCATCCCGACGATCTCGAGGCCTGGCGCCGCATCGGTCTCATCCATCTGGAGATGCACGAATGGGAAGCCGCCAACGAGGCCTTCGCCCTCATCCTCAAGGCCGATCCGGGCAACGAGCAGGTCCGCTATTATCTCGGCACATCCCTCGAGAGGCAGGGACAGTGGCAGGAGGCCCTGCGGACCTTCGGAGAGATCCCCGCCGATTCGCACCTTTACCCCGACGCACTCGCGCATCGGAGCTATCTCTACCATCGTCTCGATCGTCGCGACGAGGCGATCGCCCTGCTCGAGTCGCATCTCGACGTCATGACGGTGCGCCCCGCGCTCTACAGCTTTCTCGCCTCGCTGCACGAGACCGGCGGGGCCTACGAGAGCGCCCGTCAGGTCCTCGAAAGAGGGCTGGCGCGCTTCCCTGAAGATGTCGAACTGCTGTATCATAAAGGACTCGTGTTCGAGCAGATGGAAAGGCGCGACGACGCTCTGGTCCTCATGGACCGGATCCTCCGTCTCGATCCGAAGCACCCCGAAGCGCTCAACTATATCGCCTACACCTGGGCCGAGCGCGGGGAGAACCTCGAAGAGGCCCTCGGGATGGCCCTCGAGGCCGTCGCCCTCAAGGCCGACGCCGGACACATCATCGACACCCTCGGGTGGATCTATTTCCGGCTCGGGCGCTTCGAAGAAGCGCGGGTGCAGCTCGAAAAAGCGGTGAAGCACCTCCCCGACGATCCCCTCGTCCGGCAGCACCTTGGCGAGATTTACCTCGCCCTGGGAGATGACGATCACGCCCGCGAGGCTTTCGAAAAGGCGCTGGAACTCGATCCGGGGAACGAGGAGGTTCTGGAGTTGCTGGAGAGGGTGGGCAGGTAGGCGGAGGGGTCGGGGGTGGTAAGGTTTTGGGCTATCTACCACCCCCCAACCCCCTCCTAATCAAGGAGGGGGGGCTTTGAGGAATTCAAAATTCACCATTCAACATTCAAAATTATGCGAACTCTTTCAATCGGCTTCATCCTTCTCCTGCTCATTTACGGCTGCGCCCCCGCGCCGCGTGTTCCCCTCGAGGTGATCCCCGGGCTTGAGGATGCGCTGGTGCGGCAGATGCAGGACAATGCGCAGGCGTTCACTTCCGTGCAGGGGTTCGCGCGCGTTTCGGTGCGGGCAGAGGGGCGCTCCGCCGGGGGGAGGCAGGTCATCCTCGTGCAGGAGCCGAACCTCTTCCGGACCGAGATCCTGAGCCCCTTCGGTTCGCCGGTGATGCAGATCGCCGCCGACGGCATCGACCTGACCGCCATCGTCCCCGGCGACGGCGTCTTCTTCACGGGGGCGGCGACCTTCGCCAACCTCTACCGCTTCACCCGGCTGCCGCTGGCCCTCGAGGAAATGGTCGCCCTGATGCTCTACAGGGTTCCATTCAACCCTCTTCTCGAACGGGAGCTGACGTCCCGGCATGACGGTTATCTTCTCACCCTGCACGGAGCGCTCGACCTGCGGCAGGAACTCTTCTTCGACCCCCGGCTGCGCCTGGTGCGCGCCGACTGGTACGAGGGGGAGCGGCTTGTGTTTCGCGCCGAATACGGAGATTTCCTCGGCGCCGCGCCCGCCTTCCCCCAGACCCTCTCCCTCACTGTCCCCGGACAGGACCTGGAAGCGGAGATGAACTTCAGCGAAATCGAGCTCAACGCCCCCATCCCGGCCGAGCGATTCCGTCTGTCGCCGCCGAGGGGGTATCGGATTGAGCCGTTGCCCTGAAGGGCAATTTGAAGTTTGAATTGAAGTCAAAGGCGTAAGCAATCGCTGGTGAGCATAGTGTGTCTACCACCCCCCAGCCCCCTCCTAATCAAGGAGGGGGAGCCGATTTTCGAGCTGATTTTCTCTCCTCCTGTTTCAGGAGGGGCACTATAACCTCCCCTCTCCTATTTTAGGAGGGGCACTATAACCTCTCCCCTCCT
>JARFUG010000019.1 GCA_029289095.1 Desulfuromonadales bacterium | reverse complement strand
GGAGTGAGGAGTGAGGAGTGAGGAGTGAGGAGTGAGGAGAAAAGCGTAACGCCTCACTCCTCACCTGTCGATATCTGCAAAAAATGGCCTTGAATCTGCATTGATAAACCAATCTCACGAATTCAGGTTTTATTTCCCGCCTTAAGAAAAACGACGAGCGCGCCATCTCCGCCGAACGCCTTGGGCGCTCGCCCCCACTCGCTCACCAGTGGCTTCCCCTCGGTATTGAGAAAGAGTTCGATTTCGGCTCGCACCACCGGCTCGTTTCCGGAACTCTTCCCCCGCCCCGTCACCAGCAGAACGGTGCGAAGGCCATGGTGAATCGCATTTTCCAGGAAATAGCGGACCTTTTGGCGCGCCTCGACGCGAGAGAGCCCATGGAGATCGATGTGCGCTTCGGGAGCAAGCTTCCCCCGCCGCAGTTGTCGCATGCGCCTCGGCTCCGCGCGCACATCCTCTTCGGCGGGGAATTCATCGGCGAAGGTTGTCTCCATGGCGCCGAGGGCATCCAGAAAAAGTTCGCGGTCGCTGGGCGCAGAGGCGCTCTTGCGGCTTTCCGGCGCCTTCTCCCCGTGCGAATCCTCCACAGGTTCACTCCGCGGTTCCGGCGCTTCGAGGCCAAGACGGTTCATCTCCCGGGCAAACACCGTCGCATCGTCCTCCTCCGGCGGCTGCGGTTTTTGTGAAGCCGGTTCCAGCGGCTTTTTCGGGGCCGATGCGCAAAACCCCTTCAAAGACTTGAAGGGGTTTGTGCCAAACGTTTCTTTTTTCGATCGATCGGCCAAAATCAGCGCCTCGCGATTTTGCGTCGCCCCTGGATGGCCTTGGTCTGCTGACGCACGAGCGTACCGGGCTTTTCCAGATGGAACTGGAGCCACAGGTCGCCATAAATTCTCATCTTCATCTTGCGCCCTTCCTCAAGGGCCTCCAGGTTCGTCTGCAGGCGCTCATCCCCTTTGGTTTTCTTCAGGCCCCTCTTCATGATCGTTATCGCCTTCTCCCTGTCGCCAATATGGTCGAGGCAGTAGGCGTAAAGGTTCCAGATGATCGCCTCTTTCTTGTTGGCGGCGGTCGCTTTCTCAAAAGTGTCGATCATCTTCCCCGACTTGTTGCGCTTCATGTAGCAGATCCCGAGCATTCCCATGGCGATCCAGTGGCGCGCGAACCCCTTGGACAGATAGTCGAAGGCGGTGGAAAAATCGCGCTTCAGATAGTAGATGGTGCCGATCTGGCTGTTGATCTGGGGGCCGACATAGAATTGCCACTTGCTGTATTTGAAACCGCTCTCGAGCGTCTTGACGGCTTTTTCGGTGCGCGCCGCCTGCAGGTCGCGCTGAGAGATCTCCATCAGCGTCCCGACCTTCTTCAGGACATGCCGCATAATGAGAATATAGCAGACAGTGAAGGCGACCATTCCCACGAGGGAGGCGATCCAGAAAGGAAGGCCGAAGACCGCCATGAGAAGGGCGGTGACGGCGATAAGGACAAGAAGGGAGATGCCGAGATTGTACATGCGACGGAAGGTCCTTTCCGCAAGATTTTCGCCTGGTTGGCGCACGAGCTCCATTGACTGAGCGGTGGGAGAGTGTAGCAATCTCCCCCGCAAAAGTCAAAGGCTAACGCGGGGGCGCGCTTCCCGTCGCAGAAAGGAAAAAGCGGATCGCCCCTGGGAGGGGCGATCCGCTTCTAGAAATCAAGGAATTGCTCGGAGGCGTACATGGTACGCCGCACAAGCAAGACCGAAGATTAACGCAGGGATTGCGCAAAAGGGCCGTTTCCGGACAGAAACTAGCCGCGGTGCCCGTCCGGAACCATGAGAGTCAGGCGGTCTCCGGGACGCAGGATATCGCCTTCGCCCAGATTGTTCCATTCCATGATCTGCTGCATCCGGACATTGTGACGGACACCGATCCCCCAGAGCGTGTCGCCGGGCTGAACCTGATAGACGATCTTGCGCTCGGTGGCGGGCTGAAAGATTTTGAGCCTGTCGCCGGGGCGCAGCACATCCCCCTTGAGATTGTTCCAGGCGCGCAGTTGCTCGGTCGTGACACCGAAGCGCGACCCGATCGACCAGAGATTGTCGCCGGAGCGGACCTGGTAGATCGTCTCCTTCTGTGCCGGCTCAGGAGCGCGGGCGGTCGTTGCGGGAGGTCCCCCGAGAGAAATCGTCAACTTTTGTCCAGGGCGAATCAGAGAACCGTTTCCGAGATTGTTCCAGGCTCTGAGGTTGTTCTCCGTGACGCCGAACTGGCGTGCGATGCTCCAGAGCGAATCACCCTGGCGCACCTCGTACGTTACGCTGCGGGCGCGGGCGGGCTGGCTCTGGCGCTCCCTGGCGACCGCACCGGCCATGTCAGGGTGCAAGGGCAGCATGAGTTCGGTTCCGATCCGCAGCGCGCGCGGATTGGAGATATTGTTCAGGGAAGCGATCTGCTGGGCGCTGGTGTTGTAGCGCTGCGCGATGGCTCCAAGGGTGTCGCCGCGCCGCACGGTGTAGCGCATGAAATTGGCTCTCTCTTTTTCAGGAAGAGCGGCGTAACGAGCCTCGAATTCGGATTTGACCCCCGCCGGAATGCGCAGGCGGTAGTTGCGGATGCCGGGAGGAGTGCTCCAGCGCCGCAGTTCCGGGTTGAGCCCCCGGATCTCGTCAAGGGTGGTGTTGGCGAGCCGGGCGATGACCTCCAGGTCCGTCGAGGTCGGAATCGTCACGTATTCGTAAGCGAGCGGCTCCATATACGTGATTTCGAAGCCGTACTTCTCGGGCTCCTTGGCGATCAGCAGGGCTGCAAGGAGCTTGGGGACATAGTTGCGCGTCTCCGGCGGGATGAGCCTCTGACGGCTGAGCTCCCAGTAGCAGTTGCTGCCTGAGCTGGAAATCGCCCGGCTAACGCGCCCGGGGCCACAGTTGTAGGAAGCGAGCGCCAGATACCAGTTGCCGTCGAAACGCTCGTTCAGATCCTTCAGGAAACGGGCGGCGGCCCGGGTCGACTTGTAGAAATCGCGGCGCTCATCGCGCCACCAGTCGTTCTGCAGGCCGTAGGCCCTTCCCGTGCTTTCGATGAACTGCCACGGCCCCATGGCGTGCGCCCAACTGTAAGCGCGCACATTGAAGCCGGACTCGATCAGCGCCAGGTACGTCAGGTCGAGAGGAAGCCCCTCCTCTTCGAAGATCGACTGCATCAGGGGGAGATAGCGCCCCGATCGCGAAAGCCAGAGCGCGAAGGTCTGGCGGGCCCTCCCGGTGAAAAAGTCGATATAGTAGTGAACCTTCTCGTTTTCGACGACGGGGAAATCGAAGGAGATCTCCGCCGGGGTCGTCACCCCCTCGTCTTCCGGCGGTTCTTCACCGACGCCGGAGAGAAGGAAATTATCCTCGAGGGTTTCGGGATCGGGGAGCTCGTCGAAAAGGCCGCCAAAAGGAGCCGGCCCTCCGGATTCGGTGAATCTGAACTTGTTCAAAGGGGTGGGGCCGCTCCGCGTTAAGGCGCTGCCCCTGGCCCCAAATTCGTCAGCCTCCGACGCCATGGACGCCGGAGGGGTCGTCGTCAGTTTGGCGGGATCTTCATTCCAGGCCGGTGCGAGACATCCTCCCAGAAACGGTACGGCAAGCAAAATGGTTCGGCGCATCGATCGTCAAACCTCCTGAGGCAAAGACTCCATAAATAATTGGAATCATATGACACCATCGTCACTCTGGTGCGGCCAGAAGCGGCGCTCCAGTTCGGAAAGCAGCGGCTCGAACGTGCGCCGGTCGCGGGCGCTGACCGCCACGGCGCCGAAGCGGCGAGCGAGGGCCGCCGCCTCGTCCGCCTGAATCAGATCGCTCTTGTTGAAAACCAGGAACCGGGCGATCCGATCGAGCTCCAGATCTTGCAAAATACGCTCCACTGCAACGATCTGCTCTTCGAATCGGGGGTTGGAAATGTCGACGACATGCAGCAGCAGGTCGGCATCCCCCATTTCCTCCAGCGTCGCCTTGAAGGCGCCGAGCAGGCTCTTGGGAAGCTTTCGAATGAACCCGACGGTATCGGTGATGATGACCTCGCGCTCCATCGGAAAGCGCAGGCGCCGGGTGGCCGTGTCCAGCGTAGCGAAAAGAAGATCCTCGGTAAAGACCTCGCTCTGGGTCAGGGCATTGAGAAGAGTCGACTTGCCGGCATTGGTGTAGCCGACGATCGAAACGATGGGAACCCCGGCGCGCACCCTTTTCTGCCTGCGCTGAACGCGTCCCTTCGAAAGGGTCTTGAGCTCCCCCTCGAGGCGCCGCAGACGGTCACGGATACGCCTGCGGTCGATCTCGAGCTTGGTTTCGCCGGGTCCTCGCCCGCCGATGCCGCCGGCCAGTCGGGAAAAGGCGACACCCTTCCCCGTGAGCCGCGGCATGATGTAGCGCAACTGCGCCAGTTCCACCTGCACCTTGCCGTCGCGCGTGTGGGCGCGCCGGGCGAAGATGTCAAGGATGAGCTGGCTGCGGTCGATGACCTTCATCTCGGTGATCTCCGAGATGGCCCGCACCTGGGCGGGAGTGAGCTCCTGATCGAAGATCAGCAGGGTCGCCCTCTCCTGCAGCGCACGGATGATCACCTCCTTGATCTTGCCCTCCCCCATAAGGTACTTGGGGTTGAGCTGCCGGGGACGCTGGACCACCCGTTCGATTACGGCGACATCAGCGGTCCGGGCGAGCTCGGCCAACTCGTCCAGGGAATCTTCGATCTCGCGGGCCGACTCCTGGCTGACGGAAACGAGAATCGCTCTCTCGCGCCCGTCGGCGAGATCGACCGCTTCCCCCCCCCGCACCGTCAGTTCCTCCTCGAGGGAGCGGACAAAGGCGTCGAAGCTCAGGTCAAGCTGGTGAATGGAAGGGGCTGAGAGGACTTCGACGCTCCTTCCGGCCGGATTCGGCGGCAGGAGGTGCGCATAATGGAAGCGACCGGGCTGCCCCTTGTCGTCGACGGCGAGGGCCGCCATCAGATCGAGACGAAGGAGCGCCAGGTCGGTCAAATCGTCCTGGGAGAGCGCCTCGCCCTTGATGTGCGTATGAATGCAGCGCAACCCCCGCAGGCCGCTGCGGCCGAGACCGTATCCGGAAAGGTCGGGAATGACGATCTCACGGTCGTCGCCGACGATGACGTACTTCACGTTCCCGAGTCGATCGACGAGCACGCCGATCTGACGGCGCATCTCGAAGGAACGTTCCGTCAGATAGCGGGCGAGTTCGGAGGTGACGACCTCGTCGGGGGGGATGCGTCGCCGGTAGATGCGCTCCAGGGCATTCAACTGGCTCGGCTTGAGTCCGGTCGTGTTTCCGTGAATCACGTGCGATTTCCGTAGAAAAAAGGGCCGCGCATGGCGGCCCCGGAGAGTTTCTCAGAATCAGGCGCCCTGTATATTATACCCGGAGTCGACGAAGTGGACTTCGCCGGTGACGCCGCTGGAGAGATCGGAAACGAGGTAGAGGGCCGATTTGCCGACCTCCTCCTGCGTCACGCAGCGGCGCAGGGGGGCGCGATCGTCCATGAGCTTGATCTTTTCACGGAAATTGGCGATGCCGGAGGCGGCCAGGGTCTTGATCGGGCCGGCAGAGATGGCGTTCACCCGGATATTCTGCGGCCCGAGCTCGGCCGCAAGATAGCGAGTCGAAGCCTCGAGCGCCGCCTTGGCGACCCCCATGACATTGTAGTTGGGGATCACGCGGCTCGCCCCGAGATACGTCAGCGTGATGATGCTTCCGCCTTCTTTCATCAGGGGAGCGGCGTAGCGGGCCATCGCCACGAGGGAATAGGCCGAGATGTCCATGGCGAGACGGAAGCCGTCGCGGCTCGTCTGGCTGAAGGAGTGCTTGAGATCTTCGCGGTTGGCGAAGGCGACGGCATGAACGACGAAGTCGATCCCGCCCCATTTTTCTGCTGCGGCCTTGAAGACCGCTTCGATGTCCTCGTCCCGCGCCACATCGCAGGGGAGAATGAGGGGAGCTTCGAGGCTCTCCGCCAATGGGCGAACCCGCTTCTCCAACGCCTCGTTCAGATAGGTGAAGGCCAGTTCCGCCCCTTCCGCCCTGAGCTGCTGGGCGATTCCCCAGGCGATGCTCAGCTCATTGGCCACACCGAAAATGATTCCCCGCTTCCCCGACAAAAGACCCATATCTCAAATTCCTCCGTTTGGTTCGAAAAAAGAATGGCAAGTTTTAGCAGATAAGCCCTTCAAAGGCAAGGTTTTACTCCACCGGATGCTCGACCGCAGATGCCTTCCGCTTCACTGCCGGGCGGCTCTGGAGCCGAGGAGCCGCAGGATTTCGTCGGCGCTCCTGAATCCCGGCTGCACGAGGCCGTCGGGAAGAATCAGTGCGGGGGTCGCGGTAATGCCGAGCCGTTGCACCAGGGCAATGTTCTCATCGATGGCCCGGGTGTCGCAGGTGGCCGGCGGGATCGGCTTTCCTGCGAAATGGGCCTCGAGCATCTCCATCGACCGGGCGCAGACGATGCTTTTAGAGATTTCGTAGGCGTTGGGATGGATTTTCAGGGGGTAAAATTTGATGAGAAAGGCGATCTGCGGATCGCGGCGAACGACCTCCTTGAGTTCGTCGTGCAGCCGCTTGCAAAAGGGGCAGTCGGGGTCCGTGATGACGATCACCTTCGTGCGCGCCTCTTTTCTGCCGAGAATAAGAGCGTCGTCGACGGGGATCTTGGATACATCGACACGGTTCATTTCGGCGGCGTGCTGCGCAGTGATATTCTGGTGGTCTTTCAGCCGGATGATATTGCCGGTGAAAACGTACTGCTTGGAGTAGTCGACATAGAGGGGGAATTTCTGGCGGTCCTTTTCCACCTCGACCACCCACATCCCCGGGATTTCCGTATGGGAGACCGCCAGAACGCGATCGACCCCCCCCTTGAGAAGCGTCGAGGCTTCCTGAACGCTCAGGGAGTGGCAGTCGATGCATCGCTTCTGTCCAGCCTCGGGGGGAAAGGCCGCAGCGGGAAAGGCAAACAGGAAACTCAAAACGACAAGGGGGAGAATTCTCTTCATCTCAACTCCTAAAGGGATTCCGTTCTGGCCCAGGTTTAATCATCGACACCGAAGCCGCCCTATGCTATACCCGAACGGTCCTATTTGGCAAGACACTTTCCAGACGCCGTTCATCCGAAAACCACGGATGTTCACGGGTTTCACGAGACAAAGCAGATGGATTGGCCGATTCTTCTGGGTATTGCCGTCGCCCTGGCGATGGACGCCTTCGCGGTGGCGCTGGCTGCGGGGATCACCATCGACCGAATGACGGGGCGACATCTTTTTCGCCTCGGTTTCCATTTCGGGCTCTTCCAGGCGATGATGCCGGTGCTCGGCTGGCTGGCGGGGTTGAGCATTCACAGGTGGATCAGCGCCATCGATCATTGGGTCGCCTTCGCCCTGCTCGCTCTGATCGGCGTCAAGATGATCCGGGAGGCTCTGGTTGATGCGGAGGAGAAACCGGTCAGGGCCGATCCGACCCGGGGATGGAGCCTTGTCATGCTCTCTGTGGCCACCAGCATCGACGCCCTTGCGGTCGGACTCTCGCTCGCGATGCTCGAGGTGAGCATCTGGATCCCCGCGGCGGTGATCGGCCTGGTCTGTGGCCCCCTGACCGTTGCCGGCATGCTTCTGGGTCGGCGCATCAGCGGGTTCTGGGGTCAGCGGGTTGAGATCGTCGGCGGCCTCGTCCTTATCGGGATCGGAATCAAAATACTTCTGGAGAACCTCTGAAACTCACTCCTCACTCCTGCTCTCGGCTCCCAATGCCCCTTCTTCGGTAATAGAGGTGGCGAAAGCCGGGATAATCGTGTTCGCGGATCACCTCCCACTGCCGGGCAGAGAACTCGGGAAAGTAGACGTCACCGTCATATTTCTGTGCGATCCAGGAGATGCGCATGAAATCGGCGATCGGGAGCGCCTCCTGATAGATCTGCCGCCCTCCGATGATGAAGATCTTCCGGCCATAAGCCGCCCCTTCGGCCAACCCTTTCTGCAGGCTGGCACATATGATGATGCCGGGAGTCGGCTCCAGCGTATGGCTCAGTACGATGTTGCGCCGTTCCGGCAGCGGTCGGCCGATCGACTCGAAGGTTCGGCGTCCCATCAGGACGCTATGTCCGATGGTCAGATCCCGAAAAAGGCGCAGCTCCTCCGGAATATGCCAGGGGATTCTCCCCTCGCGTCCGATGACACGGTCCTCGGTCATGGCGACGAGAATGATCTTCTGAGGCTCCATCGCTGCACTCCTTTATGCAGAATCCAGGAGCCAGGAGCCAGAATTCAGGAGAAAAGCCTCCTACTTCCTGCTACTGCCACCTGATTCCTTCCTCTTGCCTTCTGCCCTCTGTCTTCCGTCTTCCGTCTTCCGTCTTCCGTCTTCCGTCTTCCGTCTTCCGTCTTCTGGCTCCTGGATTCTGCCTCTTGCAGAAAACTACCACAGAATCTCGTCCCTGTCCCTCCTGCGATCGCCGGCGCGATCCGATTTGCGGCGGTCGCCCTCCCGTTTCCTGCGCTCCGGTCCTGCATAGGCGAGCGCCTGCCGCTCGATGAGTGAAGCGTAATACCCCCGCGCTTCGACGAGTTCCTCGTGTCTGCCGGTCTCGATGATGCGCCCATCCTTCAGAACGACAATTCGGTCGGCGTTGACGACGGTGGAGAGACGGTGGGCGATGACGAAAGTGGTACGCCCCCGGATGAGCTTCTCAATGGCCTCCTGAACCTGCGCTTCGAGCTCCACATCGAGAGCGCTTGTCGCCTCGTCGAGAATGAGAATTGGGGGATCTTTCAGGATCGCACGGGCGATGGCGATACGCTGGCGCTCTCCCCCCGACAGGCGGCTCCCCCGCTCTCCGACGACCGTATCGTATCCTTTTTCCAGCGCCATGATGAAATCGTGAGCGTTGGCCGCCCGCGCCGCGGCTTCGATGCTGGCCATATCGGCGTTGGGCCGACCGTAGGCGATGTTGTCGCGCACCGTCTCGTTGAACAGAAGCGCCTCCTGCAGCACCACCCCGATCTGTCGCCGGATGCTCTTTTGCTTCAGGGCGCGAAGATCGATGCCGTCGAGGCGGATCGCTCCATGCACCGGGTCGTAGAAGCGCTGCAGCAGCGCCATCATCGTCGACTTTCCCGAGCCGCTCGGGCCGACGATGGCGATCATCTCTCCGGGGCTCACGTGCAGATCGATCCCCCGCAGTATCTTCGCGCCGCTCACCTCGTAACCGAAGTGAACGTCGTCAAAGACGACCGCGCCGCGCAGCGATCTGGCGTCGACGGCGTCCGGGGCGTCGCCGATGTGCTCCTGGGTATCGAGGATGGAGAAGATCGTATCAAGAGAGACGCGCGCGTTGTGCAGCGTTCTGTAAATCCCCGTCAGGCCCTGCACGGGGCCGAAAAGCCCCCCGACGTACCCCAGAAAGGCGACGAGCGTTCCGATGGTCGCTTCCCCCTGCACCACCAGATACCCTCCGAGCGCCACTGCAGAAATGCGTGCGACGGTCACCAGAAGGTTCTGCAGTGCGCCGACACTCGAATCGAAACCGATGCCGCGGATGACGACCCGGTTGGCCTCATCGACCTCGGTGAGAAATCGCCTCTTTTCCGCATCTTCCATGGCGAAGCTGCGCACGGTGACGATCCCCGAGAGAATCTCGTTGAAGCGCGCGTAAATGCGTGCCCAACTGTCCATGAGGATCTTTTCCCTGCGGGTCTGTTTCGGCGCCGCGAGTGCCGCCACAATGGCAGGAAGGGGAGCGAAGGCAAGGACGAGGAGGGTGAGACGCCAGTCGAGGCGCAGCATGATGACGACCGCCAGCGCGAGATAGGCCAGTGCCGGCAGTACATTGAAGGAGATTTCGCTCACCGCTCCGATGAACCCCTGGATACCGCGATCGAGTCGCGTCATGATCGCTCCGACCCCCTCGCGGCGGTGCACGTCATGGGGAAGGCGGTGGAGTTTTTCGACGGTGGCGTCCAGCAAAGCGTACTGGACGCCTATGCGGGTGCGCCAGGAGAGCCAGTTGGAGATCGCGCCGGCGAGTTCCCGAAAGAGCCCGAGCCCCGCCAGCATCGCCACCCCGATCGCGACGCTTTCCAGGGTGGCGTCGCCGCCGAGGCGGTCGAAGATGAACTTCATGACCAGGGGCTCCAGAGCGCCGGCCGCAGCCACCAGAAAGGTCAGAAAGAGAATGACGGCAATGAATGCGCGGTAAGGACGGGCATAGGCCATCGCACGGCGAAGCCGGGACGGCCCGGTCGTTTTCATCGCAACTCCGCACGGGTGGGTGTTTTTTCTGATCTGGAGTATAACGGAAAATCAAGAGTTGTCCGGGGCGGACGTTAAACAGGATTTCCAGCTTTGCACCGGACCAATGACGAATGACGGCCGCGCAGCGGCCTGACGCCGCGAAGCGGCTGACGATTAAACGCCGCGAAGCGGCCTCAACGAACGATCGAAAACTCGCCCGGCTCCATGAAATTCACGAGTTCCCCGGCTTCGGTGCGGGTGGCGAACAGGACCCGGGTCCCCGCCGTCTCTCCGACCTGGGGGCGGCCCTGGCGGTCGAGGGCGATCAGGCCGAAATGGAAGCTCAGAGCGTTGCCCTCGGCGACGGTGCGGGCCACCGCGTCGCGCAGGGGCGCACCGTCCTGGACGCGAACGGCGACACGCGCCGCCACGGCGAGATTGACGATCTCCTCTCCCCTGCCGGTGCAGGAAACGGCGGTCTGCGCCGTGGCGTAGGTACCCGCCACAGTGGCGCTGTCGCTCACCCGGCCGGGCGTCTCGAAGCCCGTTCCACCAGTGGACGTCGCGGCGAAGAGGCGCCCCTGGTCGTCGAGAGCCGCCGCGCCGACGGTCCCTTCGGCGCCGGCGAGGCGCTGCCGATACTCGCCGAGGCGCTCTTCGGTGAGGGGGTCGTGAAAGGGGAAGCCGAGCCGGCGGGCGTAATCGGTCGCTTCGGCCGCGGCCAGCACGTGGTGGTCCACACTGGAAAGAGCGGCCGCCAAATCGATGGGATGTTCGATGTGCCGCACGTTGATCACGCCCGAGAAGATTGTCCCGACACCGTCCATCAGCGCCGCCGACATCCGGATCTCGCCGTCGCTCTGCAGCTTGGAGCCCGTGCCCGCGTTGAACAGAGGGTCGGACTCCAGGAGCCGCACCGCCAGCAGAACGGCGGAGCGGGCATCCCCGCCCCGCTTCAGGGAAAACTCTGCTTCGCTGTAGATTTCGGACAGGGACCCGCTCCAGTCCCGCTCCCGTGTCCTCAGACTTTCCAGGCGGCCCGCCCCGCCGTGAATGATCAGACTTCCCATCGTCTTCGGCTCCTTAGAAGATTTTTTATCCAGCTCGTCACTGGCCATCGAATCGGCCGGCATCGGCTTGACATCATCCGGTTCGCACCCATAATGGAAGCAAATTAAGCGATAATTAATCTTTCGGATGCCATGTGCGCCATAGCCGGATACCTCCAGAATCGATCTTCGCGCCAGAGCGAGGAGATCCTCTTCGAGATGATCGGCCGCCTTCGTCATCGCGGTCCGGACGGCTCCGGCGCCTTTTTCGACCGCGGCGTCGCCCTGGGGCACGCAAGGCTGAGCATCATCGATCCACAGGGCGGCGCCCAGCCTCTTGCCAGCGAAGACGGCTCGCTCTGGATCGTCTACGCCGGAGAAGCATTCAATTATCTCGAACTGCGCGAGGAACTGAGGCGGCGCGGATACCGCTTCGCCACCACGACCGACACCGAAGTGGTTCTTTACCTCTACCAGGAATACGGCCCTGCGGCCCTGGAGAAGATCAACGGCCAGTTTGCCCTGGCGATCTGGAACCGGCGTAGCGAGGAGCTTTTTCTGGCACGCGACCGCCTCGGAATCCGTCCCCTCTATTATACCCGCAGCAACGGGCGCTTCCTCTTCGCGTCCGAGATCAAGGCGCTCATGGCCGACCCGGATGTTCCCCGCCGTCTCGACCCCGATGCGCTGGCGCAGGTCTTCACCTTCTGGACGACTCTCCCCTCGCGAACCGCCTTTCGGGGAATTTGCGAACTGCCGCCCGGCCATTTCATGACGCTGCGGGGCGCAGCGCTCAGAGTGCGCAGATGGTGGCATCTACCCTGTCCTCCGATCGAAGAGCGCTGGGGCGGGACGTTCGAGGAGGCGCGCGAGGAACTCTCGGCCCTTCTGACCGACGCGGTGCGCGTGCGGCTCCGGGCCGATGTGCCGGTGGGGAGTTACCTGAGCGGCGGGCTCGACTCGTCCATCGTGAGCGTCCTGGCGGCCGATGCCGCACCGGGACGTCTCAGGACGTTCTCCGTCGGCTTCGAGGAGAGCGCCTTGGACGAGTCGTCGAGCCAAATGGAGATGGCCGAACAACTGGGCGCCGAGCACTCCCGGCTTCTCGTCACCAATGAGGCTATGCGCGAGCATTTCGTCGATGCGGTCTTGCACTGCGAGCGGCCGATCGCGCGCACGGCTCCCGTGCCGCTCTTTCTTCTCTCCGAGATGGTGCGCCGCAGCGGGTACAAAGTCGTCCTCAGCGGTGAAGGGGCCGATGAAGTCTTCGGAGGTTACAACATATTCAAGGAAGCCAAGATTCGGGACTTCTGGGCCAGAGAACCCGGCTCCCGCAGCAGGCCGTTGCTGCTGCAGAGGCTCTATCCCTACATCTTCCAAAACCACGAGCGGGGATGGGCCTTTGTGCAACGATTCTTCGCCGTTTCCCCCCGGGACCGTGACGATCCCCTCCTGTCTCACCGCATCCGCTGGCAGAGCGGAGCGCGCCGCCTTGCGTTTCTCTCGGACGAGGCGAGGGCGGCTCTTGGCGAAGACCCGCTCGCGGCTCTAAGCGATCTTCTTCCGACCGGCTTCGGCGCCTGGGGTCCCTTCGAGCGGGCGCAGTGGCTCGAGATGACGATCTTTTTGTGCGAGTACCTTCTCGCCTCGCAGGGGGACCGTGTGGCAATGGCCCACTCGGTGGAGGCGCGCCATCCCTTTCTCGACGTGCGCATCGTCGAATTCGCCGCGCGCCTGCCCCCCCACTGGAAAATGCGCGCTCTTAGCGAAAAGCGCATTCTCAGGGAGGCGTTCCGGCCCCTTCTTCCGCCCCGGGTCGCGCAGCGCCCCAAGCACCCGTATCGGGCGCCGGTCCGGGAGATCTTTTTCCCTGAGAAGCCCGGCTCCCTCCTGCAGCACCTCCTTTCGGTCGATGCGCTGCGTGACGCAGGGCTCTTTCACCCGGATCGCACGACGCATCTTGTGCGCAAACTCTCCTGCGAGCGCGGCGCCTCCATCGGTGAAGGGGATGCGATGGCCCTGAGCGTCATCGCCTCGGCCCAGAGCCTTCACTACGCCTTCGTCAAGAACTCCCTACGCCCTGTGTGCATCGAGCGCCCCGAACGCATCGTGCGAATAGACGGGGATCAAAGGCGATCCGCGCCGCCTCCCCCGAGCCGGGTTGCCGCCGGAGAACATCATGGCTGACCGGGTCACCCCTCGCCAGGAGGACTTCAGCGCCGAATCGCTCCGTATCGATCCCGAAAGGGAGACGAGACGCATCGAAGCCCGCCTGAGAGAAATCCTCTCGGGCGCCCTCCGCCGCCGGGGGGTCGTCCTCGGCCTCTCGGGAGGAGTCGACAGCGCCGTTACAGCCGCTCTGGCCGCCCGCGCCCTCGGCCCGCACAGAGTGCTCGCCCTGGAGATGCCCGAGCGCGAAAGCGCCTCGGACTCCCTCGTTCTGAGCACCCAGGTGGCGGAGCATCTCGGCATCCGGCGCATTCGCGAAGAGATCACAAGCGTCCTCGAGGCGCTCGGATTCTATCGCCGTTACGCCGAAGCGGTGCGCACGGTCGTCCCCGAATACGCCGAAGGTTGGACATCCAAGATCGTCCTCGAGACCGGCAGTCCTTCGGGGTTTCGTCTCTTTTGCCTGGTGGTGCGCTCCGCACAGGGGGACTTGCAGCGGCGACGCCTCCCCTTGCGCCCCTATCTGGAGATCGTCGCGGCGACCAGCTTCAAGCAGCGTATCCGCAAAATGCTCGAGTACTATCACGCCGACCGTCTCAACTACGCCGTGGCCGGCACCCCCAACCGCCTCGAATACGACCAGGGATTTTTCGTCAAAGGGGGAGATGGAGCCGCCGATGTGAAACCGATCGCCCATCTGTACAAATCACAGGTCTACCAGCTTGCCGAGTATCTCGGCATTCCGGAAGCGATCAGGCGCCGCGAACCGACGACGGACACCTACTCCCTTCTGCAGGGGCAGGATGAATTCTTCTTCTCCCTCCCTTACGGGCAGATGGACCTGTGCCTCTACGGCCGCAATCACGGCGTCTCTGCCGAAGCGGTGGCGCGGGCGGCCGCGCTGCGAATCGACGAGGTGGAAAGAGTCTACCGGGACATCGATCGCAAGCGTGCCACCACGCGCTACCTGCACCTCCCCCCCTTGCTCGCCGCGGAGGTGCCCGAGGTCGCTGCAGCGCGGGCGCCGACCCCAGGAGGAGTCATCGATGGCTGAAGTCCGCAGCAAAGTCCGCAGTTTCGTCATCGAGAACTTTCTTTTCGGAGAGGAGGCGAACCTCTCGGAAGAGGCGTCTTTTCTCGAGGAGGGGATCGTCGATTCAACCGGCATCCTCGAACTGGTGGAGTTTCTCGAAAAGGAGTTTTCGATCCGCGTGGCGGACGATGAGCTCATCCCGGAAAATCTCGATTCGATCGTGCGGGTGGAAAGTTATCTGATGCGCAAGCTCGCCCGGGCCGAAGACGGCGCCCGGACATCCTTCACCTTGCCCTCAGGCGCATGAGGCGCCCTCTGAGAAAGGGCCTTTGATGCTGGTGCAACAGTTTCTCGAAGATTCGGCGGCAGCCTACCCCGGGAAAACAGCGCTCGTCTGCGGCGGCCGCCGCCTGAGCTATCGGGAGATCGACGAGGAGTCCGACCGGCTCGCCGCCTCTTTGCGGATGCTGGGACTGCGGCGCCGTGAACAGGTGATCATTTTTCTGGAAAATTCCCCCGAGGCTGTCATCTCGATCTTCGGCGTCCTCAAGGCGGGCGGCGTCTTCGTTCTTCTGAACTCCGGGGTCAAAGCGCCGAAGCTCTCGTACATCATCAACGACTGTGCCGCCGCACTCCTCGTCACCCACCACTCCAAGGAAGCGATCGTTCGCCAGGCGCTGCAGCGCGCTCCCTCCCTGCGCGGCGTTCTGTGGTGCGGCAGCGCCCTCTTGTCGCAGCTCCACTCGCCCCCTGCGGGGTGCGCCTTCGTTCGCTGGCGCGAGGCGCTGTCCGCTGCACCGTTGACGCGGGACGCCTCCCGGGGCGTCGTCGATCTCGACCTTGCGACACTCATCTACACCTCGGGCTCCACCGGTGAGCCGAAAGGGGTCATGTCCAATCACCTGAACATGGCGGCAGCGACGCGCAGCATCACCAGTTATCTGCGCAATTCGCCGAACGACATCGTGCTGAGCGCCCTCCCCCTCTCCTTCGGCTACGGGCTCTACCAGGTCCTCGCGACTTTTTTCGTCGGCGGCGCCGTCGTGCTCGAGAAGTCCTTCGCTTTCCCTTACCGGATCGTCGAAAAAATGGTGAAGGAGAAGGTTACCGGCTCCCCCTTCGTCCCCACCATGTTCGCCCTGCTGCTGCAGATGGACCTGTCGCGCTTCGACCTGGGCGCCCTGCGCTACGTCACGAATGCCGGGGCGGCTCTGCCGGTCCCCTACATCCGTCGCTTCCGCGAACTTTTTCCCGAGGTGGCGTTCTACTCCATGTACGGACTGACCGAGTGCACCCGGGCGCTCTATCTGCCCCCCGACGAGATCGACCGCCGCCCGGGATCGGTGGGGATCCCCATCCCCAACGAAGAGGTCTTCATCGTGGACGAACAGGGTGAAGAAGCGCCGGCCGGGGCCATCGGAGAGCTCGTCGTGCGCGGCTCGCACGTGGCGCAGGGATACTGGAACAGCCCGGAGCTGAGCGCCCGCGTCTTTCGCCCCGGCCGATGCCGCTCGGATGCCCACCTGTACACCGGAGACCTGTTCCGGCGCGACGATGAAGGGTATTATTATTTCGTGGCGCGAAAGGATGAACTGATCAAAACACGGGGGGAGAGGGTCAGCCCGCGGGAGATCGAGGAAGCGATCTGCGCCATGAAGGACGTTGTCGAAGCCGCCGTCACCGGCGTCCCCGACCCGATCCTCGGACAGGCGATCCGGGCCTTCGTCGTCCCGGCATCGGGCAAGACGCTGAGGCAGGAGGAGGTTCTTCGACACTGCCTGCGACATCTCGAACCGTTCATGGTGCCCAAATACGTCGAGATGCGATCGTCCCTGCCCAGATCGCCGAGCGGCAAACTCGACCGAAAGGCCCTCAGCGCGCAGAAGGACGAAACGTCTTCTGTCGAACCGTGAAATTGACAACCTGATGATGAAAGAGCCGATCCGTCTTCGCCTCCGCTCCCGGCTCCGTCTCCTCCTTGCGATTTCGATGCTCCTGCTTTGGGGCTGCAACCCGGCCCGCGAAATCGAGGCGCTCCTTCTCCTTCAGGACATTTCAGCGGGGGAAGAGCCGAGCCTGCTGAAACGCCTCAAAGACGAGCCCCATCGAGGCCACGTCTCGTACAGTATCGGGGAGCGCCGCTACGAGGCGGATCTCTATACCCCCGCCGGCGGAGCCGACGCCATTCTTGTGCTCATCCCCGGCGCCGCAGAAGAGGGGAAGGACGATCCGCGGCTCATCGCTCTGGCCCGATCCCTGGGGCGCACCGGCTTTGCCGTCTTCGTACCGGATTTCCCCACCTTCCGAACCCTTCAGGTGCACTCCGGCAATATCGGCGAGGTCGCCGACGCCATCGACTGGCTCGTCGCGCAACCGGACCTTTCACGTTCAGGCGCCCTGGGAATCGTCGCCTTCAGCTATGCGGCGGGACCGGCGATCCTCGCCTCTCTGCAGCCCCGGCTGCGTGGGCAAATCGATTTCATCTTCGCGGTCGGCGCCTATTACGACCTGAGGGAGGTCCTCGTCTTCTTCACCACCGGGTGGTTCCGCCACGGGGACGAGTGGCGCCACATGCCGCCCAACGAATACGGCAAATGGATCTTCGTTCTCAGCAACCTGGAGCGCATCCCCCGCGAGGACCGGGCCGTCGCACGGCAGATGGCCCTGCGCATGATGGAGGACCCCAATGCCGATATCTCCGATCTCGTTGTCCGACTGACGGCGCAGGGGCGTGACATTCACGCCTTCATCACCAATACCGATCCAGGGGAGGCCGTCTCATTGCTGGAGCGCCTTCCGCGCGATGTGCTCGACGAGATCGCCGCCCTCGATCTCTCCGACAAGGACCTCTCGCCCCTCGAGGCGGATCTGATCCTCGTGCACGGCCTGGACGACGACATCATTCCTTACCCCCAGAGCCTTGGGTTGCAAAAGGCCCTCCCGCCGAATCAGGCGCAGGTGCACCTCGTGCGCGGCCTTCTTCATGTCGATCTCGAGCCGGGACTTCAGGATCTCTGGCAGCTCTGGAGGGCTACGGAGTCGCTGCTCGCGAGACGACGCTGACTTGACCGGCCTGCTCCTTCTGGTACATGTGAAGCAGTGGTCTTCCGGAAAAGCACCCCGTCATGCGAAGGAGATTCCCCATGCCTCTCGACCTTTCGATACCGGTGATCCGAAATCAGACGATTCCGCAGCACTACACATGCGACGGAGACAACGTCTCGCCCCCTCTCGAGTGGGGCGACGTTCCGGACGAGACGAAGAGTCTCGCGCTGATCGCGGAAGATCCGGACGCGCCGGGAGGGACGTTCACCCACTGGGTCCTCTACAACATGCCGGCAAATCTGCGGCGGCTCCCCGAGAATGTCCGGCGCGACGAGATCCTTCCCAACGGGACGCTCCAGGGGATCAACAGCTTTCAGAGGATCGGATACGGGGGTCCCTGCCCACCGGGAGGAACGCACCGGTACTATTTCCGGCTCTACGCGCTCGACAGCATGCTCGAGCTGCCGCCGGGGGTGAGCAAGGAGATGCTTCTCGAGGCGATGGAAGGGCATATTCTGGCGCAGACCGAGGTCATGGGAAGGTATTCGCGCCAGTAGGGGCGCAATTCATTGCGCCCGGGGTTCGAGTCCGGACGAGTGAACCTGGATCCGTGAGGAGTGACTGAGGAGTGAGGAGTGAAGAGTGAGATGATACTCCACTCTTCACGCCTCACTTCTCGGCAAACGACAGATGAAAAACTGCAACTACCCCGGGCATGACGGCGAGCGTCAGTGAATGATTTCTCCCAGGTACTTCTTCGCCGCCGGCCCCAGTTCATCGGGAGGGACTTCGAGCTCGATCCCCGGTTTGTCTTCCTCACCGTTGATGTATCCCATGCTGCTGACATGGTTCCATCCCTCGCCATAGGTGAGTTCGCGCGGCTCCATTTCAGACCACCCGTCGGGGAGTTCGCCGTCCCGGAGAATCTTCCGGGCATCGTCGACGAAGGTCTCACCCCCTGTCGTTTCACCCTTGCGGTACACCTTCTCCCCCGTCAGGCGAATGGCCAGCTCTCCCTTCTGGTTCTCATACAGTTCCGCATTGATGTTGAACGATACGACATCCTGATCGTTGCGCTCCATCATGGGATCTCTCCTTCTGGAGTCCTGCTGACCTGAGTCCGTGAGTTGGGGACATTTGCAGGACTCGGTTGTTCCTCCTAACTCCTGACTCCCATACCTTACAGCTTATCAGACGGAGGGCACCCCTCAACGCCGATGCGGTCGGCGAGCATCCCCACCGCGAGGGCGAATGAGGTCGAACGGTTCCACTGCAGCAGCACCCGGAAGTTGTCGGTAACGAGAAAGGCGGGCCCGTCGATCCCCTCCGGAAGTATCAGGGCGGCGTTTTGCGCATCGGGCCCCCGGGCCTTGATGCCGAGACGGCGCCATTCTCTGAGAGTCCTGCCTTTGTCGAGTCCCGCCCGAGCCGCATCGAAACCCCGCGGAAGGGTGACCTCCTCCCCCCAGCCGATGCCGGCACGCCATCCCGACCTGCTCAGATAATTGGCTCCGGAGGCGAGAGCGTCTGCAGTGCTCCCCCAGATATCGCGGCGGCCGTTCCCTTCGAAATCGACGGCGTAGGCGGTGTAAGTGCTGGGGATAAATTGCATCTGACCCATGGCGCCGGCCCAGGAGCCGGTCATCGTCTCGGGCTCGATCCCCTCCTGCTCCATGATTTCCAGAGCGGTCAGGAGCTGTCCGCGGAAAAAGGCGCTGCGCCGACCGTCCCAGGCGAGGGTCGCAAGGGCCTCCACGACGCGAAATCCCCCCATCGACTGTCCGAAATTGCTCTCGATCCCCCAGAGCGCAACGAGAAAACGGGACTCGACGTTAAAGCGCCCGGCGATTTCCTGCAGCAGGAGACAATGTTCTTTGTGAAGCTGCCGTCCCCTCTCGACCCGGCGGTCCGAGACGACGCGCTCGATGTACTGCCGAGCGGTCAGCACGAATTCCGGCTGGGAACGGTCAAGTTCGATGACCCGCGGCAAAGGGGCGACGCCGGCCAGCGCCTTGTCAAGAGTCCGCTCCGAAACACCCCTGGCCGCAGCATCGCGGCGAAGCTCTTCAAGCCAGTGTGAAAATTCCTGCGGCGCTCCACCCTGGGCGGGAAGTGCGCCGAGCGCGATGGACAGGCAGAGAAACAGGCAGACGATTCTGTACATGTAAACCTCTTTTCTTCTCATCTTCATTTGGGGGTTTCGGAGATTTTAACCTCTCCAGAAAAAATTAAAAGCTTTAATTTTATGTTTCTAATACTTTTCCTTGACATCCTCCTTTCTGCCCTTACACTGGTACCTAGAGCTTAGCCTGTTTTCATCCTGCCCTTCCCGCTTCAAATAAGGAGTTTTTTCTATGTCCAGAGTCGCCGTCATCATCACAGACGATTTCGAAGATGTGGAATATACCGAGCCCGCCAAAGCGTTCAGGGACAAGGGAAATGATCTCGTCCATATCGGCCTGGAGGCCGGCAGGACGGTCAGAGGAAAGAAAAAGGGGACGGAAGTCGTCGTCGACAGGAGCGTCGGCGATGTGAACGTCGGAGACTTCGATGCGCTACTGATCCCCGGCGGCTACTCGCCCGACAAGCTGCGCGTCGACCCCGCCGCCGTAACCTTTGCCCGAGACTTCGTCGAGAGCGGAAAACCGATCTTCGCCATCTGCCATGCCGCGCAACTGCTGATCACGGCACAGGCCCTCAAGGGGAGAAAAATCACCGGCTGGAAATCGATCGAGCAGGACATCAAAAACGCAGGCGCCGACTTCGTCGACCAGGAAGTCGTCGAGGACGGCAACCTCATCAGCAGTCGCGGGCCGCAGGACATCTCTGCATTCGTCGAAGCGTCCCTGCGCAGGCTGCAGTAAGACGATGCGCCTGAGCCGCACGGAGGGACGAAAACGAGGGGGGGGCCGGACGGGGTGGCAGAGGCTTCCAGTCACACTCCTGATCTGCTTGTGCCTCATCCTGGCGGCGTGCGCGCCCCCCCCGGATCGATCTCCCTCCCTGGATACGGCCCTTGTCGAGGGGCTGAGCGCGGCAGAAGAGGTCGCCATGAAGATCCAGCCGGCAGGGGCGAAGCCGGCTGAAGCTCCTGCGCGCCCGGAGACCGTTGCGCCCCTTCGGCTCCCGGACGATTTTCCGCATGGGCGCAAAGGGGAGGTGATCCGGGCGGGGTGGGAGATCTTCGACGACACACCCGCCGCCCTGAGCGCCGGGGCCGAGCACGCCGGAACGACCTATGACGGAAACGCCCTGTCGTGCCGCAACTGCCACCTCGACCACGGCGCCCGACCGGGTGCATTACCGCTGACCGATTTCAACACCGACAGGCGCTATTCCCCCCGCAAAGGGCTCGTCATCACCGGCGAGGAGCGCATCAACGCCTGTCTGCAGCGCTCGCTCAACGCCTCCCCCCTTCCAGCCGGGAGCGCGGAACTCGCCTCACTGGCCGCCTATCTGAAGTGGGTAGCGGACCAGGGGTTCGCCTTCACGCAGGAAGGTCCGGGGGTCCGCGATTTCCCCGATCGCAGAGCCGATTTCGTCACAGGCGAAACCCTCTTCTACAACATCTGCGCCTTCTGCCACGGCGGCGAGGTCACAGGGGAAGCCCCTCCGCTCTGGGGCCCGGGAAGTTATGGATTCGGATCGGACATGAATCGACTCCTCGTCCTGGCGCCCTTCCTGGCCGCAAACATGCCTCCTGGAGAGCCCGAACTCAGTCTCGAGGAGGCCTACGACGTGGCCGCTTTCGTCAACTCCCGCAAACGCCCGCACGCAAGAGGACTCGACAGTGATTACCCTGCTCTCACGAAGAAGCCGGTCGACGTCCCTTACCCTCCGTATCCAGATTTCTTCACGCAAGAACAACACCAATTCGGGCCTTTCGGTCCGATAATCGAATACCGCGAACGTCAGCGCCAGGCGGATCGCTGGGTCTATTGGGTCGATCACTATCGATCCGGAGAGCGGGACGTGAGGAGCGCATTCGAAATGGAGTGAAATCATGGCGATTCTATCTGGAAAACACAAGGGAACCACCGATGTCAGAGTCGAGCGCGACATCACCGTAGAGCGTCCGGCAGAAGAACTCTTCGCCTTCTGGCGCAAACTCGAAAACCTCCCCCTTTTCATGGGATCTGTCGACGCGGTGGAATGGATCGACGAGACCCGAACCCTCTGGAAAGCAACGACCTCTGACGGAAAACCGCTGAGCTGGGAAGCCGAAATCCTCGAAGAGAAGGCGAACGAATCGATCGCCTGGACCTCCGTCAAGGGGTCGGAGGTGGAGACTTCGGGGAGCGTTCACTTCACCCCGGCCCCCGGAGGGCGCGGGACCGAAGTCCGTCTCATCGTGCGCTTCATTCCCCCGCCGAGCGAAAGGGTCATCGAGTGGTTCTGGAATCTGTTCGGCGAAGAGCCTGCCGAACAGATGCGCAACGATCTGCGCCGATTCAAACAGTTGATGGAATTGGGCGAGATCGTGCGGGCCAGGTGAATAACAGACGCCGCGAAGCGGCGAATGACGATCGGAGTCCATCATGAAAGCAGTCGTCTGGCACGGGAAACACGACGTGCGGGTGGAGGAGGTCCCGGAACCGCGCCTCCTCAGTCCCCGCGACGCCGTCATCCGGGTGAGTTCCACGGCACTGAGCGGCTCGGACATGCACCTGTTCGACGGCATTCAGCACGGCATGCACAGGGGGGATGTCCTCGGCCACGAATTCATGGGAACGGTGGAGGAAGTCGGCGATCAGGTGACGAACCTGAAGGTCGGTGACCGCGTCGTCATCCCCTATCTCATCGCATGCGGGCGCTGCTGGTTCTGCCGCGAAGGCCTCACCGCTCTTTGCGACAACAGCAACCCGAACGGGGGAGAGGCCGAGCGCCACTACGGCGCCTCGGGGGCCGGACTCTTCGGCTTTTCGCATATTTTCGGGGGATTTCCAGGGGGACAGGCTGAATTCGTTCGCGTCCCCTTCGCCGACTTCGGGGCGGTGAAAGTTCCCGGAGAGATCTCCGACGAGAAAATCCTCCCGCTTACCGGAATTCTCCCCGCCGCCTGGATGGCCGCAGAGAACGGAGCGATCCGCCCAGGGGACGTCGTCGCCGTCTTCGGCTGCGGTCCCGTAGGGCTTCTCGCCATCCAGTGCGCGCGCCTGATGGGAGCCGAGAAGGTGATCGCCCTCGATTACGTCCCCGAACGCCTGCGCCTGGCAGCGCAGTGGGGCAGGGCCGAACCGGTCAACACCGAGGACATGGAAGGGATCGTCGACGAACTTCTGAGGCATACAGGAGGTCGAGGACCCGACGTGTGCATCGACGCCGTCGGCATGGAAGCCCACGGCCATACTACGACCGCCCTGTTCGATCGCGCCAAGCAGGCGCTGCACATCGAAGGGGACAGCCCCGCCGTACTGCGCCTGGCGATCCGCTCCTGCCGCAAGGGGGGAACGATTTCCATCGCCGGGACCTACAGCGGCCTCGTCGACCAGATCCCCATCGGCGCCGCCTACGCCAAGGGGCTCACCCTGCGCATGGGACAGACCCACGTCCACCGCTACATGCGCCCCCTGCTCGAACGCATCGCCGAAGGCAAACTCGACCCCGCCCCGATCTTCACGCACCGCCTCCCCCTTTCCGAAGCCCCCCAAGGGTACAGGATGATGCACCGCAAGGAGGAGGGGTGCATCAAGGTGCTGCTGATGCCGTAGAAGGGGAGCTCTTTTGGATCGAAAAAAAGGGGGACGGGCGGATGCGCCCGGTCCCCTGAACGCCTCCCCAATCCCGACGTGCATTCAGCCATCTTCTCCTCCCGATAGATCCGGTAAAGATTGCGGCTGATCTCCAGGAACTCCTCCCGCAGCGGCACTATGCCAGAATCATTCACCACATCCCACTTCCGGCACGCCCCCCATGCATTTTTGCTGAAATCCTCCACTGTGCCGTGGTATTTTCCCCCTATCGAGGGGGTTTTTAAATCGGGCTTTACCGCTGAACGCACTCCCCGTGCCCCGTGAGCCGCGCTACCGGTGAATTCGTGAGGAGCCGCCATGCCCCAAAGACCCTCCCTGGATCAAGATCATCAGCAGATGCTCGCGGACGCCGCCACGTCCCTCGAGGCGATTCTTCAGGCGATGAGTGATCTCTCGGCTCTCGATCCATGGATCGAGAGCCTCGACTATCTCTTCGAATCGCGCCCCGAGCTTCTCGCCTCGGCAGAAACCGACCGCCTGGCCTATCTGATATTCGTCGCCCTCAACATGCGGCGTCCCGATCACCCTCGTATCGAGCAGTGGAAGACGCGGGTCATTGCCGTCTTCGAGCGTCATGAGGACCCGAGCCTGCGGATTCTTTGCGGCCTGAGCCTCTTTGCCGGCGGTCACCTGAGCGGCGCCCGCGGCGGCATGCACCACTTCTTCCAGATGCTGCGGCAATGGTCGAGCAAAGAGGACGTGGCGCCCCTGGCCCGGATCGCCGAGCGTCTTGTCACTGTCTGGTACCTGGGCTACAAAGGGGCAGTGACCGAGTGCCTGGCTGCCTTTGAGGAAGGAGTGGCCCTTGCGGCCAGGAGCGGGATTCACCTCTGGGACGGGCTCCTCTTCGTTTATGCCGCCACTTCGGTCCTCGGCGAGGGAGACTGCCGGACGGCAGGCGCGCTGCTCGACCGCATGGAAATGCGCCTTGACAGCATGACGCCCATGGATCGGATCTACTTTCATCACCTCCGAGGGTGGAACGCCCTTCTTGAACACGACCTGGGGAGGGCGCTCTTTCACCAGAGACGTTCTCTGGAGGGCGCCCATGAACTCGGGCTGCACAACCGCATCGAAGGGACCTGCCATTTCGGCATGGCCGTCATCCTGCATGAAAAGGAGGAGTCCGACGCAGCCCGCGAGCACCTCAAGCGCTCCCGCGAAATCGGTCTGCGGATCGGAAATCGCGATCTGGGCTACCTCTGCGATCTGACCGAAGCCCACATCGCTCTCGACGGGGGGGATCGAGAGACGGCGGCGCAATCCTTGCGCTCAGCCTTGAAGGCGGGGCGCGAACAGGGGTTTCTCAAGTTCACCTACTGGCGCGCCGACGTCATGGCCCGTCTCTGCTGTTTCGCCCTAAAGGAGGGGATCGCCGTCGATTTCGTCGGGCAGATGATCCGCCATTTCAACCTGTTCCCCGCCACCCCCCCCTGGCATATCGAGAATTGGCCTTGGGCGGTAGAGGTAAGAACTCTCGGCGGATTTGCCCTGCGGGTGGACGGCAAGGACGTCATCTTTTCGGCCAAGGCGCCGAAAAAATCCCTCGAACTGCTCAAGGCCCTGATCGCCTTCGGCCCGACCCCCTCTGAAGCCTCTCTGGCCGACCTGCTCTGGCCTCAGGCTGAAGGGGACGCCGCAAATGGCTCGCTGGAGATCACCTTGCACCGGCTGCGAAAACTCCTCGGCGATGGGGGGCTGATCCGGCGCACGGAGGGGAAGCTACAACTCGACCGAAGACGAGTTTTTGTCGATGTATGGGCACTGGAGGCCATTCTCGAGGAGGGCATGGATGGTTCGGGCAGGAGCGCTGAACGGCTCACAGAGCACTGCCGCCTTCTTATGTCCCTGTACGGGGGTCCCTTTTTGCAGGGGGACGATCTCGGGTGGGCACTTCAGGTCCGCCGCAAACTTTCCCAGCGATACCTGCAGGGGGTAATCGCCCTTGGCAGACAATGTGAATCAAACCATCTCTACGATGTCGCCGCCGAGCTCTACCACCAGGCGCTGGAGCACGCAGGGCAGTCTGAAATTCTCCACCAACAATTGATCGTCTGTTATCTGCAGACGGGACGCCGCCCTGAAGCCCTCGCCGTTTACCATCGTTATAAGACCATCCTTGATGATCTCGGCCTCACCCCTGACCACGCTACGACACTCTTTCGCTCCCTTCTGTCACCCCCCTGAAATAATTATTTTTCTTTTATATCGACATCTTCCCACGATCCGTATGCGATCCGTAGGGGGCGCCATGTCACTTTATTACACGTATGCCTCTCTGGTTGAGGGGCGGTCGCCGGAGTGGAATCTAACAGAAGAAGGAGGCGAAATGAACCTATGTAACTTGGGCGTCTTTGGGTCTATGATTTTGGCTGTGACGTTAACCGCCTGGGGATGCTCATCTTCAGAACCGAGGGTCTCGGGTCAGGGGCCGGAAGGGATCAGCAACGCGCTTGTCTGTCTGGATTTAAACAATAATTTCACCTGTGACCCCGGCGAACCGGCAACCCGGACAGATGCCGGGGGCAACTACAGCTTGCTCATCAATGCCGATCAGATGACCGGCCGCCGGCTTCTCTGGGTGGCGGACGATAGAACCGTCGACGCTACGACCGGTCTTTCCTCTCACCTCTATTTCACGATGGCGTCTTTGAAAAATCGCCCCCAGGTTATCTCTGTATTCACCACCATCCTTACCGCTCAGGAATCTCTGGACGAGATCGCTCTTAAAAAAGCTCTCAGGATCGAGGAAGATGCCTCTCTGCTCGGCGGTTACGTCCCGGGAGGGGAAATCGACACCTATATTTACTACCTGCGAGACTTTTATGCGGGGCTGTATGGGGCTGCTGCCGCAACGCACGGAACGACGCCTTCGCAGAATATCGAAAAAGCGGTCACCACCATGCTTTCCAACCCCGCACGCCTTGTGGCGTACGTCGAACAGATGACATCCCCTCCCCCGTCCACCCCCCCGCCGCTCCTTCAGGATCCGCCAACCTCGACCCTGGTCGGTGAAGAAATCTTCCAGAGCATCCCGATTGACGCCGCCACTATGAGCTTCGGCGTCGGGATGGACGAGATCACGCGCAAGGTCGTCAGCGGCTCCTACTGCCTGGACATTCCTGAGCAGATGGCCATCCCCGAGCTCGCCATCAGCCAGAACACCAGAAACTACTTGTTCCGCCTGATCAAATCCGAGAAGGACCTGCGTGAGCTGCTCAACGTCGGCGGTGGCCTGGATTTGGGAACGTCGGTGGTGCAAGGCTCTCTTGAAGGGCGCTTCATCAACGAATTCCGCAGTAACGCCAACGCTATTTTCGCCTTGATCAAAGCGGAGTACATACTGAGCGGCTACAAACTCTTCGGCGTGGGTCTCGCCCCGAACTACCTGCTGGAAGACAGCAACCGGGCCTCCTATGTCAGCAACTATGAGGCCTTTCGAAAGGCTTGCGGCGACCGCTACCTGGACCAGATCACCACCGGAGGCGCCTATTACGGAATGTTGAAAATCACGACCGCGGATTCGACCAGCAAACAGGATCTGCAGGTGGCGCTGGATGGCAAGTACGGCAAGGCCGGAATCTCCGTCTCGGTGAAAGGGGATTTAAAATCGAGCGTGGAAGAGGCGCTGAAAAACACCAATGTCGCAATCACCGTCGGATCACGAGGCGTAAGCCCCCAGTATCTTGGGCTCAAGAACCCTAACGACCAGCTCATCGACAATCTCGAAAAGTTCTTTGAAGCCGCCGAGGCCTTCATGAGCGCTATCTCAGACGGCAACAACGAGTGTCACGACGACACCCTCGGACCCAAAAAATGCGCCTATACGGCGTCCTTTGCCGACTACGCCACGATTTCCGGAGGGGTTCCCCGCGATCAGACTCAGGTGAAGAATCTTAATTTCGTGACGAGGCTGATGGGTCAATACGAGGATTATAAAATTCTCGGCGGCATCGTCGATGACATTATGATCAACGAGCCCGATTACAACTGGGGGCGAAGCGACCTGGACCCCGACGACATCTGGTGGCTGAAAGGCGATCTGACAACCCGGCGCCTGATCATGGATGCGGCATTCCGCAAATGTACGACCGATTTCGTCGGCTGCACGGACAACCCGCAGGCTGCCAGCCTGCCGACATTCAACGAAATAATAATGGACCTGCCGAAGCTCAACAGAGAGTATGCCCGGCACTGTCAGGATCTGCAGCGGCTCTTCGGCCCGACCGATCGCTCCGCAGCCACAGTCTATCTGAGCGGCGATCGACAAAAGCCTTTCACCATCAGTTGCACCGAAATGGATACATCCGAGCCCAAAGCCTTCCTGAATCTCGTCAACACCAGCACGACCGCAGCTCCGTCCTACAATATGGCCCAGTATGTCAATCCGGACGGCTCCCTGGTGACGAGCGTCTATAACAAGCTGGGCGTCAACATCAATTTCCGCGACCTGGAGATCGTCAATGATCAGGAGAACTTTATTGAGACCGTCTCCACCGCGGCGGAAGATTCACCGACGGCCGCAGACAACTTCGCGTATGCACGCCTCGGCTCGGCCGTCGACTGTTACGCTTCGACGGGGTTGGCTAAATCCAATATCGATCTCACCAACACCAGGTTTCAGCTCGACGTTCAACCGGCCGATGCGCCTGAGGGAGTACTGGACAATCGGCTGAAATACGTCACCGATGCTCACCCCGGCGCCAGGTACGAGTGGGTTCCCGAATACATGAGCTGGGATGAGGCCGATGCCCATGCCAAGTCCAAGGGCGGATATCTGGCGGTCATCGACAGCCTCGAAGAATGGAATACCGTCTTCGACATGATGAAAAGAAACTACGTGATCGACACCTGGCTTGGCTTAAAAAGAACCGATCTCAGCCAGCCGACTCAGTACCAGCAGTTCCAATGGATCACGACGGGAAAGAATCTCACCAGCGCTGAAGTGAAGAACTATTTTTATCCGGGTGAACCGAACAATGCCAATAACAATCAAGGCTGCGTCCGCTTCTGGTGGGGGAAAGGATTTCTCCTCGATGACGTTCATTGCACCTACAGAATTCCCTCTCTTATCGAATACGATCTGAGCGTACCCGCAGGGAATCACGAATTCTATTCCAACGATGTAGGCGTCAACCTAAATGTTAACGGAGGGCAGCAAGGCGTCTGCTCCGAGATCCGCCCTTCTACCAATGTCATTCGTCTGAAATATAAGCCGTAGCTTATACCCAGGGGCCCCGACCGATTTCCGGTTGGGGCCCTTCCATTCAGAACGCAAGGAAGGCGTCATGGTCCACCTTCGGTTGGCAAAGACCCTGCTCGTGTTGTCGACCACCCTGGTCGGCCTTTCCTGTTCCGATGGAAACACGCGTGATTCCAATCCTCTGACCGGAAGGACCACCGTTGGCGACGCCCTGATATGGCTGGACCTTGACGGCAACTTTGCCCCGGACCCCGGCGAACCCACCGGCCGCACCGCTGCCTCAGGGGACTACTCTCTCGATCTGCCCGCTGATCTCCCTTCAGGTGAGTACAACCTCGTCGTTCATGTCGAGGCCGGAAAGTCGACGAGCGCCGATGGCCGACCCTCTGTCGACACCTATTTGCTGGCCGCCCCACCCTCATTTGGCGATGTCTCCATCTGGACAACCGTGGCTACGGCCCTGATAGCCGGCGGTCAGGCCACGGGGTCGACGGATGCTCAGGCGAAGGTGCGCAACGCTTTTGAGTTGCCCCCCGACTTCGACTTCTTTAAGGGGCATACGAGGTTGGAGGGCGGTCTCAGCCACGTCGCACTGCGTGCATATGTGCAGAAGGCGGCACAAGGGAGTCTTCGTCCCGACGCCGAACCGAAGGATGTCCTGATTTCCGCGGGACGGGACGTCATCGCCTCGGCTGCTGTGCTGCGCAACGTTGCACATCTGCACACCGTGGAACCGGAGTCCCCCCCGCTCAAAGGACCGTTTCCAGTTCAGGTGGGTGTTTTTCATGGCGATTTTTCATCCTTGCCAATCAATAGCGAGATGGCCTATGGAATCGGCCTGGATGAAGCGAACTACGCCTTGAAAGGGGTGTGCACAGAAGTTGTGACCCACTTCGACGGCCTTTGCGCCAATGATTATGCATACACCTTCGATCTGGTCGAATCGGTCCATGAATTGAGTCGTCATCTGTCGATTGGAGCTTCGGCCCAGGCCGGCGTCTCAGTAGCGGGCTTCGATGTGGTCAGCGTCTCCGGTGGTTTCGAGTTTCTTCGGGATACCGAATTCAAGGACAACGCCCTGTACATTCTCTTTCGTCTGGAAGAGAGAAAATGCGGCTATCCCGTGGTCGCTGCACTGAAATCGGAATGGGAAAGTAATTTTTCATCCGACTATGAGACGTTTCGCCAGACTTGCGGCGACAGATATCTCTCATCGCTCACCTCCGGAGGGGTTTTTGCCGCACTGGTCGAGGTGCTGGCCGATGAAAACACGAAAATAGAAGACTTGCGTCTCAGCCTGTCAGGGAAAGTCCTCGGGACTACGGTCTACAAGAAAACGTGGAAGGAAACCCTCAGAGAGATCGATCGGGATTTCAGCACCCGCACCCGCGTGCTGAGCAACCTGTTTACCTATTCCAATAATTTTCTTAGGCCAGACCAGGTCTTCGCCCGGTTCGATGAGTTCTCCAATCATATGAAGCAGGATGTATGCAGCGGACCCGAAGGGTGGCAGAAATGCGCTTACCTCGCTAACTTTGCCCGCTATGATACGATCTCCAGCCATCCTCCGGGCAATGCGGCTGCAGTGCGAACAAAGCTCGCCAATATGCAGGCGCTGGAGACCTATTTCTTTGAAATCGCTGATCTGCTTGCTGACGTCGATGAGATCCTTATTCGCCCCGGTGATTTCAATATAGGTGAAGACGTCGACGCTTTTGCGAAACCGAACGCCTGGACGCTTGACGGCTTAATGACTTGGAAGGACTCCGTAAAAGGTTATCAAATGACGGCTGCCGGCCAATGGGACATCTGCCGCCAAACCATTCAGAACTGCACGAAGGGCCCGGAGGCTCTTGCACTCCCCTCCTGGCTGGAGTTGAAGATGGCGTTGCCCACACGCAAATTCCTCTTCCCGGAGAGTTGTCAACATTTGGCGGAACAATTCGGCGTGTCCGATGATGGTGAACGCTGGCTTTTTCTCGGCGGGAATATGTCCATGAGTTATCGTGCCTACTGCCGGGATATGGCCACGAGCGCGCCAAAGACCTACCTGAAGCTATTCAATCACAGCGCCGATGTGTCCGCCCCCAGCTACAATTATTCCACCCTTCACTATTCGGCAGGCGACGGCAGCAACGGGATCGTGACACGCACTTTCGAAGCTCTCCTTGTCGAACCCCGCACCGATTCGAGCACCGGCAATCACTACCTGCGCATTCTTGCAGGGCAGACAGATTACACTTCTTGGAGCGCCACACCGATTTCGGAAGAAGACAGCCAATCCTTTCTTGCAAAGGCCCTCGGGGTGTTGCAGGCGCAAGGGCAAGGGGGGGCGACAGGAACCGCGAACCTGAACATGGAAGGAACGCCCTTCATCCTTTCGCCTTCACTGGAAATCGGAACAGGAGACTCAGTGGCTGAAATCTTCTTTGCCGTCACCGCAGGGGGAAAAGACGTAGGCATCGCCGTCAGAGACGGCGCGGCTGTTGTGAAAGGGGAGATTCTCCTGGAGTGGCAGGATATTCATAAGTGATCCCCGGCTCTGTGCGACACCAATCCCACGGGAGCCGGGTCGCGTCCTTTCCGAGTATCGGATTTCCTTTTTAGCCCAAACACAAAGGGACGGGCAGTGCCCGTCCCTTTGTATTTCTGAAACGCTCTACTGCAGCCTGAACCGCTCCACCGGATGCGGCCCCTGCAGCTCCTGCCGGTATTCCCCTCCCATCTTCTGCACGTGCTGGGAGATGACGAGTTCGCTCGGGATTTCCTCGGCGTTGACGGCGTTTTGATAGGCGCCGTAGCGGCCGTTGCCGGGGAAGCGATCCGGAGGCAGGAACTCGGTCTCCAGTGCGTTGTAGTCGGTTTGTTGCGCCAAAATTTCACGCACGTAGTCGATGTTGGACTGGAAGAGGGTCGGCTCAGGGAGTTCGGCGGGGAGGAGCTCCTCCGGGTCGCGCTTCTCGTACTTCTTCATCGCCTCCGAAGCGATCCGCAGATGCTCCAGCTCCATCTCCAGGTGCATCTCCCAGATCTTGCGGATGCGCTCGTCCTGCTCCTGCTGCACCATCGAATGATAGAGATAGACCTCGTTGTACTCGTGCAGCACCAACTGCTCGAACCATGTGGCGTTCGGATCGAGGAGCGACTCGTAATGCGTGACGTGCTGTTCCTCGATCTGTGCGATTTCCAGGTAGAGCCCCCGCCCGACCATCTCCTGCGCTCGGTTGCCGACGTTCATGTAGAAGTTCATCGTCTGCTGCTCGCCTGCCAGGATCGTGAGGGCGTGCAGTTGCGTGAGGGGATCGGCCTTGGTTCGGTCGTAGGGCTTTCGGACATCATCGAAGGGATGCCGGTGCTCCTTGGCGGTAGGACGTCCGACGGTGATCTCGGTCAGCTCTTTCGTAATGGCGTCGGCGCGCTTCCCTTCGGTCATCTCCAGCAGATTGGCGTAGCGGTAGAGATGGTCGAAATCTTCCAGGAGAGCGAAATCGAGGGCCGCCTTGACATAGGGGTCTTTCTCGGTGCGCGCCAGGTACGCGGTCAGATCGACCGCCACCTGCTCGTAGCCGATGGTGACCTCGAGGGTGCTCTCATCAGCGGGGACAAGCCAGTTGATCGTCTTTTGCTGCTGTTGCTCGGCGCGCCTGCCCAGGGCAAGAAGGCGTTTGAGCTCCATGTCGTTACAGTGGCGGGCGAACTGATGGGAGAAGATCGCCCCCTCGGTTTCGATGCCGTTCATCAGGATGATTCGGCAGCGGGTATAGGGGTGGACCTCGTTCTTGTTGTACGGCTTGACGTTGAGCTGATTCCAACTGAGCAACTGTTTTTCGACCGGCATGCCCTTTTCGCGGAATGGATTGAAGGTCATCGTCTTGACTCCTAATTAACTGGTTGAAATTATGAGCGATTCCTTCTCAGACAATGGATCGAACCCTACCATTCATTCTCCAGGAGTCAAGCCGGTGGTGCGGATCGGCCGATCCGGACGAACATTGGATCCGGCGTTCCGCCCCAACGAACGCTGGAGCGAGTTTCCACCGATTATTCGGACATTTGCGGAGGACGCTCTTGCCTTTATAATTGAAAGACAACCCTTGACGATCAGCGGCTCCAGAGTCCGCGGGATCGCAGGAGCGGCCATGAAAGCAAAGAGCCTTGTCGCCCTTCTCATTGCCGGAATCTTCGCCCTGTCCACTCCCGGCGCAACCCAGCAAGAAGAGGGAGCGACCGGAGAAGACCCCGAAGCGGCGCCGGAGATTCGGCGGGGATTCCAATGGGAGCCGGGCTTCACCTATCGTCCCGGTTTTCCGACGGAGCGTCGCATGGAAGAACGCACCGCCGAAGAGTTCGGCCTCTCGCCCGAGTTCGAGGACGAGGCGCCCCCCGAGGCGCTCGACCCGGCTGCGCCGCAGCCCCCTGTCGAGGAGGAACTGGGAGTCGCCCCCGAGTTCGAGGATGAGCCGCTTGAACCGTGGGAAGAGGATCTGATGACGCCCCATCCCGACAGCCGTATCGACCACGCCGATCCTCTCCAACCCGAGCGGACCATCCAGAGATGAGGTCAGGTGCACAGCCTGGGGCTCAGCTTGACAAGTCGCCTCCCCCTCCTAGACTGAACCCCAAGCCGCGTCCAGTGCCACCCAATCCAAGAGGAGAAACCCGTGCGGGAGATGCAATCGGCCCAGGAGCCATGGAAATCGAGCGAACTTGACCTGCCCCGACCCGCGCAGTGCCCGAAAATCGTCCGTCTGGCCCACCAGGCCGATCTCGTCAAGGAATTCGCCGACTCGGTCTGCCGGGGCCTGGCGCGCCGCCCTGCCGCCCTGGAGTGCCGTTTCCTGTACGATGCCCGAGGCAGCGCCCTCTACGACCGCATCACCAAACAGCCCGAATACTATCCAACCCGCACGGAAGCGGCGATCCTCGCCCGCTACGCCCCCACCATTCGTCGAATCGCCGGTGCGGTCACTCTTCTTGAACTCGGTTCGGGGAGTTCGACCAAAACCGGTCATCTGCTGCGCGCTTGGGAAGACAACGTCTGCTACGTCCCCGTCGACATCAGTGAAAGCGCCCTGTGCCAGGCGGGCCGCACAATCGGCGCCCGCCATCCCGGAGTGCGGATCGTCGGACTGAACGGAACGTACGAAAAGATCTTTCCCCTCTTTGCCCCCTTTTCTCCCCTGATGGTCATCTTCCTCGGCAGCACCATCGGCAACTTCACCGAAGAAGAGGCAGCAGTCTTTTTTCGCAGCATCTCCGAAAACCTCACCGAGGGAGGATACTTTCTCCTCGGGGTCGATCTGGTGAAGGATGCAGACGTGCTGGAAGCCGCCTACAACGATGCGGCGGGGGTGACCGCCGAATTCACCCGCAACCTCTTCGCCCGAATGAACCGCGAACTCGGCAGCGCTCTCGACCTCGCGGCCATCGAGCATGTGGCCCGCTGGCGCCCCGAAAGCCGCCGCATCGAGATCCATGCCCGCTTTCACAAGCCGCAGATCCTTCGCGTCGCCCCGAGGGGGGAGTCTTTCCGTATCGCTGCCGGCGAGGAAATCCTGGTGGAGATCAGCCGAAAGTTCGTTCTGCGCGAACTGCAGGACGAACTGAAGATGTGCGGCCTGCAGACCCGGGAGGTCTTCACCGACGAGCGCGGGTGGTTCGCCCTGCTGCTGCTGCAGAAAATGGGGGGTTCTTTCCGATTGTCATGATGCGTCATATGTCCCAGTCTCATGGGACTTATGTGACTGATGGGACCTATGAAATCTCACCATCCCCTCCAAATTAAAGACGGCCTCTGCGGCATCTGTCCCGCCGGGTGCTGGGTGCGCACGCACCTGCGCGACGGACGCCTCGAAGCGGTTGAGCCCTTGCCCGACCACCCCCTCGGGACGATCTGCACCATAGGCCGCCACTCGCCGCAGATCGTCCACGACCCCGACCGCCTGAAATATCCGATGCGCCGCAAGGGTCCAAAGGGGAGCTACGATTTCGAGCGCATCTCGTGGGACGATGCAATGGGAGAGATCGCCCACCGCCTGCAGCGCATCAAGGCCGAGTCCGGCCCGGAGGCGACCGCGATCTACACCGGACGCGGCAGCTTCGACATGGCCATGTGCGACCTCTTCCAGCCGGCGGGGGTGGCCGTCTCCTCGGCGAGCAGCGTTCTCTTCCCCTTCGGCTCCCCCAACACCCTGGGGGTCGGGGCGCTCTGTTACGTCTCCTTTGCGATGATCGCCCCCCACGTCACTCTGGGGGAGATGTACGTCTCCATGGAGACCGACCTGGAGCAGTCCGAGCTCATTCTTATCTGGGGGGCCAACCCCGCCACCGATTCCCCTCCCCTGACACACGAAGAGATCGTGCGGGCGAAAGCCCGTGGAGCGCAGATCGTCGCCATCGATCCACGTCGCCACGGCACCGCCCGGCAGGTCGATGCCGAGTGGATCGCCATCCGCCCCGGCACGGACGGCGCCCTCGCCCTGGGGCTCATCGAGGTGCTCATCGAGGAGGAGCTCTTCGAAGATCGCTTCGCCCGGCACTGGTGCGTCGGCTTCGAGGAGCTTCGCCGCTACGTACAGCACTTTCGCCCCGAGGTGGTGGAGGGGATCACGGGCGTCCCCGCACAGACGGTGCGCACCCTCGCCCGCCGCCTCGCCTCCGCGCGCGGAGCGGCCCCCGTCATGTACACGGGGCTCGAATACAGCGACAGCGGCGTGCAGGCGATCCGGGCCGTCCTCACCCTCTGGGGGCTTGCAGGGCAGCTCGACGTCCCCGGAGGGTGGAACATCCGCATGCGGGAGAACGCCTTCCCCCAGAACCGCTCCGGTCTCGTCCCCAACCCCGACATGAAGAAGGCCCTTGGGCGCGATCGCTTCCCCGTCTACAGCCATTACCGCGGCGAGTCCCACGCCGTCGCCCTCCCCGACGCCGTGCTGAAGGGGGCGCCCTACCCGGTGCGGGGACTCATCGTCCTGGGCGGATCGATTCTCACGAGCTGGCCGAACCCCGCGCTGTGGCGAAGGACTTTCGAAGCCCTCGACACCCTGGTGTGCATCGACCGCTACCCGACGGGGGATGCCGCGTATGCCGACATCGTCCTTCCGGCGGCCACGGGATACGAGATCACCTCCTACATGCGCTACGGCCCCGTCTTCAAAATCCGCGAGAAGGTCGTGGAGCCGGTGGGGGAGGCGAGAAACGATTTTCTCATCCTGGCAGAGCTCGCCGCGCGCCTAGGCTACGGCCACCTTTACCCCCAGAGCGAAGAGGCGATTTTGCGCCATGCCCTGGATGGAAGCGGTTTCGCGCTGGAGGAAGTGCGAGCCGCCGGAGGCTCGGTGCGCCTGCCCGGAGCGATAATGCAGTACAAGAAGTGGGAAAAGGGGATCCTTCGCCCTGACGGCCGCCCCGGCTTCGACACCCCGAGCGGCAAGTTCGAAATCGCCTCCTCCATCCTGCAGGAGCACGGCTACGATCCCCTCCCCGTCTACACCGAGCCTGGAGAAGGTCCCCTCGCCCGGCCCGATCTCGCAAAGCGCTACCCCCTCGTCTTCAACTCCGGAAGCCGCACCCCCTATGACTTTCGCTCTCAGCACCACGGCGTGCGGGGACTTTCCGAGCAGAATCCCGAGCCGATGGTGACGATGCACAGCGCCGACGCCTCCTCCCGAGGGATCGCCCACGGCGACCCGGTGTGGGTGCGCACCCCTCGGGGACGCGTGCGTTACCGCGCCTACGTGACGCAGAACATCATGCCCGGCTGCGTCGACGCCGCCCAGGGCGGCGGAGGTCCCTTGGGACCAGAGGCCTGGCAACGCTGCAACGTCAACGAGCTCACCGACCTGGAGCGCTCCGACCCCATCAGCGGCTTTCCGGTTTACAAGACGCTTTTATGCGAGGTGACGCGCGCCGAAGGGGAGAGCGCTTTGGTGCCGAGGGAGTTTTCAAAAGACCTGGAGCAGGGAGCGCCTCGCCAGGAACCCCCTGTGCAGCGGGTCTATCTCGACCACAACGCCACCACCGGCATCGATCCGCAGGTGCTCGAAACGATGCTCCCCTTTCTGCGAGAAGAATGCGGCAATCCTTCGAGCATCCACGCCAGCGGGAACGTCGCACGCACAGCCTTGGAGGGAGCACGGCGCAAGATCGCCCAGGCGATCAACTGCACGGCGAGGCGCATCGTCTTTACCGGATCGGGAACCGAGGCGAACAATCTGGCGATCTTCGGCGGCGCCCGCTCCGTCGAAGGGAAGGGACGCCACCTCGTCACTACAGCCGTGGAACACCCGGCGGTCCTCGCCCCCTGCCGAGCCCTGCAGAACGAAGGGTGGGAGGTGACGGTTCTGCCGGTCAACGCAGACGGTGTGGTGGAAGTTGCGGCCTTCGAAGCGGCCCTTCGCCCCGGCACGACCCTGGCAAGCGTCATGCTCGCCAACAACGAGACCGGTGCGCTGCAGCCGGTGGCCGATTTCGCCCGCATCGCCCGCAGTCGCGGCGTCCTCTTTCATACCGACGCGGTGCAGGCCCTGGGAAAGATCCCCGTCGACGTCGAGTCCCTCGGGGTCGACCTCCTCTCCCTGTCCGCCCATAAGGTGCACGGCCCCAAGGGAGTCGGCGCCCTGTACATCCGCGAAGGGTTGGAGCTCGAGCCCCTTATTTACGGCGGAGGACAGGAGCGGGGGCTTCGGGCGGGGACCGAGAACGTCGCCGGGATCGTCGGTTTCGGGAAGGCGTGCGAGATCGCTCTGCGGCGCCTGAACGGCGGGGCGATGAAAGCGACGGAGCGGTTTCGCAACCGCCTGGAGGAGGGGATTCGCGACATCGTCCCAGAAGCGAGGCGCAACGGCCCCGAAAAGGGACGCCTGCCGAACACGCTGAACATGACTCTCCCCGGCATCCGGGGAGAATCGCTCGTTCTCTTCCTCGACCGGCGGGGGATCGCCTTCTCTTCGGGCTCCGCCTGCAAGTCCGGCAACCCTGACCCCTCTCACGCCCTTCTCGCCATGGGTCTGTCGGCCGATGAGGCGCACTGCGCCGTGCGCTTTTCTCTCGGAGCAGGAACAACGCAGGAAGAGATCGATTACGTGTTAAAGGCCCTGGAACAGGTGCTGGCCGAAGCGCACCTGTCCGTGCGGTTTGCGGGATGCAGGTAAGGAAGGTTCAAGGTTAAAGGTTTTGTATCTGCTCCTGGCTCCTGGCTCCTGCCTTTTTCAACTTTTCGCTCTGATTTCCTGTCTTCTTTGTGCTAGAGTTTCGTTTTAGAATTTTTTTCGAAAGGAAAACATCATGAAAGCCAAGCAGGGCGATACCGTCAAGGTAATCTTTACGGCGAAACTCGATGACGGAACGATCGTCGACAGCTCCGACGAATGCGGCTGCATCGATTGTGATTGCGAGGATGAGGAGAGCGGACCGTTCGCCTTCACCATCGGCGAGGAAGAGGTCATCCCGGGTCTGGAACAGGCGATGATCGGCATGCAGCCCGGCGAAACAAAGACGGTGAGGCTCGTGGCCGACGAAGCGTACGGGGCCTACGACGAAGACCTGGTGATGGAGGTGCCCCGGAGTGAATTTCCGGATACCATTCATCCGGAAGTCGGACAGACCCTCGAACTGACCAGCGAAGAGGGGGAGGAGTTCCTCGTCACCGTGAGCGAGGTGAACGACCAGATCGTTCTTCTTGACGCCAACCATCCCCTGGCGGGCAAGGATCTCACCTACGACATAGAGCTGGTCGAGATCGTCTGAACCGGCTTCCATCCATAATTCAAAACGGCCCTCGGGATCGCCTCCCGGGGGCCGTTTCCGTTCCTGCGCTCAGCGTCTTTCGAAACGCCGCAGCCCGCCAGCGGCTCCGCTTCCGCTGTCGGACGAAGGGGGCCATTGCCGCTGCACCGCGCTTTCTCCCTGGGGCCGACGCCTCAGGCCGTCGCTTCGTACCGCAGGGGCGTCTCCGCTCCTCTCCTCGCGCTGAAAAAACCAGTCTTCAGACGAAGGCGGGGGGAGAGCCCCCCCTCTTCGCAACGCCCGGTCCTGCATCCAACTCCGATGATCCTGGCGATACCGCTCGCGCTCAACATCCGTGCGCAGGGTTCGCATCCTCTCCCGATACGCATCTCTCTCGCCCGGAGTCATCAGTTCGCGACCGTAGATTTCCCGCGGGTCCGAAGGGCGCTCAGCCCCCGCCTGGGCCAGAACGCCGGATGCCGCAATGCACAACAGAAAAAAGACGGTGACTCCGAGCACCTTCGGCATGTCGCCCTCCCCGTTTCGGAAGCGTTTCTGCTTTCATCGCCCCTATCTCGCAATAGGGGACCATCATGAAGAGAAGCTATCTGAACGGGCGGCGAAGTCAAGAGCGCCAAGCGCGGCATCCGCCGACATCTCCGGCATTTCCTCCGTCAGGGGAAGAGTGAAGGTGACGGTCGTTCCGCGGGCCGGCTCACTCCGAACGTCGATCTCTCCGCCGTGCCCTTCGACAATTTCCTTGACAATGCTCATTCCGAGCCCAAGGCCGTTCACCGCCCGGGATGACTCGTCGGCACGGTAGAACTTATCGAACACTTTGGCGACCTGCTCGGGACTCATTCCGATCCCCTCGTCGCTGACCGAAATTTCCACCCTGCGGGGCGTGAGTCGCCCTTCCAGGCGGATGGTCCCGCCGCTGGGCGAGTATTTGACCGAATTGCTGAGAAGATTTTCCAGCACTTGGCCGAGGCGTCTGCGATCGGCAAATATCTTGATTTCGGGGTGCGAGAGAGCGGTTTCAAAGACGTGGTCACTGCTCTGGCGCCGATAATGATCCACGGCATTGTCAAAGAGCCTGGACAGATCGCAGGGGCTCTTCTCCAACTGAAGGGAAACGCCGTATTCGATGCAGTTCAAATCGAGGAAGTCGTCTACGATTCCGTCGAGCATCTCTCCTTTCTCAACGATCTGGCCGAGGAACTCCATCCTTTCGTCAGGGGAGAAATTCTCGAACTGCCTGGCGTCGTGAAGCAGGCTCGCATAGCCGAGGATCGCGGTGAGGGTCGATCGCAACTCGTGCGCCGCCATGGCGATGAACTCACTCTTGAGGCGGTCGAGTTCGCGCTCTTTTCTCATGTCACAGAGAATGGCGATCAGCCCTTTCGGTCGTCCTCCCCTGGCGGCGACGGGAAACAACCGCGCCTGAACGGTGCAGGGCTCCTTGCGCCTTGTGCTTTGCAGGGAAAAATCCACGATGGCGCTGCATTCTGCGCCCGTCAGCACCGCCTCGCAGGCGCAGGTGAATTCAGGATTCTTTAACAACTCCCCCAGGCTCCTGTGCGCCGCCTTCTCCAGGCGCACTCCCGTAAGGGCCTCGGCTGCCGGATTCATGAGGGTGATGCGGCCGTCGGCATTGACGGCGATGACGCCGTCCGCCACCGATTTGAAGAGACTGAAAAGACGCTCCCTTGCCGCTCGCTCCTGCGTCAGTGATTGGCGAAGCGACTCCTCCGTGCGTTTGCTATCGGTGACGTCCTGCACCGCTCCGATCGCTCTCAACAGCGCCCCCTTCCCGTCCACTTCAAACTCGGCCATCTCGCGCACCCAGCGCACCTCGCCTTCCCGGACGATACGGTAGGTGATGTCGTACGGCGCGCCACTGAGAGCTTGCTGCCAGCTCTGTTCGATCTTTGCACGGTCGTCGCGATGAACCCGATCGAGAAGCGCCCTGAAAGCTGATTGAGAGGGGTCGGGAGCGGTTCCGAAGATGCTGTACGCTTCCGCAGAAATGATCGGCTGACTTTGAGCGCTATCGATCTCCCAGCCTCCGATACGCCCGACGGACTGCGCTTTGCGGAAGCCCTCGTGCATGCGGCGAAGCGTATTTTCGGCACTTCGGCGTGTCATTTCGCTGCGCATTGCGCCCAAAAGCTGGCCGATGGAAACAATCAGGGGGTGGAGAAAAGAGAGATCGGAGTCGTCGTAACCGCCGGGGCGATTGGCGAGCCCGAGCAAACCGACCACTTCCCCTTTCGCCTCCAGGGGTATTGCGAGGCAGGTGCGGAAGGGGGAGAGTCCGCAAGGCAGCCCTTCCGAAAGGGGTACGTTCCCGGAAGGTCCGGCAAAAACAGGAGAGCCCGTGGACAGGGCCGAGCGAAACAAGTTGTTTTCAAGTGGGTGGAACTCGTTTCCGGCGCGGCCTTTCGCCGCGTGCCAGGTGCGCATGCGCTCATCCCATGCAACATCGGACATCGCCCGGAAGCATAAGGACGGCACGCCGTCATTTGAAACGTCTATTTCCGCGAAGAATCCGCATCCGCTCCGGGTCAGGGGAAGTATATCGTCGAGCAGACCTTCGAGAGCAGCCCCGATCTCCATCTCCTGAATAAAGAGCGACTGGGCGCGGTTGATGGCGGCAAGGAGACGGTGCCGATCCTCCAGGCCGTGATCGAGACGATTCATAGACGATTTCCCCCCGGAATCAGCGCCGCCCACAAAGCTCCTTCCCCGCCGCTCAATCTTCGTCCCAGACATACTGATGGCTCATTATAAAGAATTATGCAAAGAATGGACCCACTCGAACTGTAGAGAAGGATGCAACACAGCATGAAGGGAGCTGGCCAGATCTTCCATCAATGTCGGTGCGGGTCAACGGTCGGTACAAAAAAAGCCCTCATGACTCGATTGAGCACGAGGGCTTCGGATCGGAAGGGGAAAAGACCGATTATCCCTTCTTCTTCCCTTTACCTCGGGCAGCGCGGGCTTTGGCGAGACCTTCTCCCAGCCCGAGGTCGATCGCCATCTGCTTGCGGCTCTCCGAATACGCCCTGGCTGCAAGGGGCTGGGTCCTGGGAATACCGAAGCGCTTTCTGTACTCCCCGGGCTTCAGGTCGTGCGCCGTTTTGAGATGGCGCGCAAGGGTCTTCATCGACTTGCCGCAAATCATGCAGGTGATCTTGTCTTTACCGAACGCTTTTCGTTTCGAAACGACAGGTTCTTCTTCCTGCACGGCTTCGGTTTTTTCGACCGTTACGACCTCGCCTTTTTCGATGGCCTGAAGCGTTGCGTAGACTTCGCTGATCTCAGCAATGAGCTCCTGTGAGCTCATAGGGGTCTGAGATGCATGAGCGGCCACGATCTCCTTTGCTAATTCGAGTAAGTTTGCCAAAGCTGCTCTCCTGTCGTTATAATTTTTTTTAAAATGGTACTCTTTTCTTTCATAAGTTTCAAGCATCAGAACAAAATATAGCAGCCAGGCTTTTGTAATCTTGTAGTATCGATTCCATTCGAGGGATGCCTGAATCAACCTTCCGCACCCAAGTGAATCGCGTCTTATCACTAACTTTTTCTTGGTGGGGTCGCCATCAGCACCAAAACACCGCAGCATTATGTGACGCGTCTAACCACACGGGACACAGACGGATCCTGTCACATCCCCTCCGCCGACGCACCCGACCAACATTGTTTACCTGAATACTTTGCAGGATGCGCAATCGGCCTCTTTTTCAATTCAGGGGGGACGGAAAAGGAAGAATCTGCTATCTTGTCTACTTGCCGGCGCCGTCCAGGGGCGCCGGATGGAAAGCAAAAGACATGGATTTCACGACTATTGGCGATAGAAGGGAGCTTCCGAATGACTGTGAAGAGACCCGGGACAGATCACTGCGACTGGCCCATCGACAACTGCCCCGAGCCTGGAAGCAGCATCAAGGAGATGCCGTTCGCCGAAATTATCGATGTCCACGCCCTTCAGTCCCTGATGGACGATTTTTTCCTTCTGACCCGCATTCCCGTGGGCCTGCTCGATCTCGAGGGGAAAGTGCTGACAGGGGCCGGCTGGCAGAAGGTCTGCACGGAATATCATCGCCGGCACCCCGAGGCTCTCAGACATTGCATTGAAAGCGACACCAGGCTCACGGCCGACATCCCGGAGGGAGAGTACAGGCTGTACAGATGCTTGAACAACATGTGGGATGCCGCAACCCCCGTAATCGTGGGTGGCAGGCACATGGGCAATCTTTTTGCCGGACAATTCTTCTTTGAAGACGAGCTTCCGGACCATGACGCCTTCCGGGTTCAGGCAGCGCGATACGGCTTTGCCGAAGAAAAATACATGGCGGCCATCGCGGCTGTGCCGCGAGTGAGCAGGGCATCGGTCGACAGCGCCATGTCATTCCTGATGAAGCTCGCAACCATGATCTCCCAGCTCAGCTACAGCAATATCACTCTTACCCGGATGCTGGCCGAACGGGATTCGCTCATGCATTCGCTGGAAAAAGGGAAACAGCGCCTGGCGAGCGCCCAGCAGATCGCTCACCTCGGCAGTTGGGAGCTTGACCTTCTGGAAAACAATCTTACCTGGTCGGACGAAGTCTATCGAATTTTCGGACTTGAGCCGCAGGAGTTCGCCGCCACTTACGAGGCCTTTCTCGAAGCGGTGCACCCGGACGATCGCGCTGCGGTCGATGGCGCTTATTCGGGATCGCTGCGCGACGGCAAAGACTCCTACGAAATCGAACACCGGGTTGTCCGCCCCTCGGGAGAGATTCGCTACGTACATGAGAAATGCGAGCATTTCCGCAACGAGAAAGGTGCGATCATCCGCTCGGTCGGCATGGTTCACGACATCACCGAGCGCAAGAAAGCCGAAGCCGCCCTGCGGCAGAGCGAACTCTCCTCGCGCCAAATCCTCGATTCGATCCCGGGCATGGTCTTCACGACCCGACCGGACGGCGCCTGCGATTACATGAGCCCGCAATGGACCGATTTCACCGGGGCGCCGATAAGCGAACACCTGGGGGACGGCTGGAAAAATCTGCTTCATCCCGATGACCGGCCCCTCGCCTTCGAAGCATGGCGCAAAGCTGTAGAAGAGAAAGAGCCGTATGATCTGGAGTACCGTATTCGCCGTCGGGACGGCCAATACGAATGGTTCAAGGCGCGCGCCCGCCCGATCCGCAACGAAGCGGGTCAGATCGTTCACTGGTTCGGCACCGCGCTCAACATCGACAAACTCCTAAAGACGCAGGAGGAGTTGCGCCAGGCGAAAACGGCGGCGGAGGCGGCCACTCGCGCCAAGAGCGAGTTCCTGGCCAACATGAGCCACGAAATCCGCACGCCGATGAACGCCATCATCGGGATGACGGAACTGACCCTCGACACCGCCCTCTCTCGCCAGCAGCGCGATTACCTGGAGATGGTGCAATCGTCGGCCGAGTCCCTGCTCAAAGTCATCAACGATATCCTTGATTTTTCCAAGATCGAAGCCGGTCTGCTCGATTTCGAGACCGCGCCCTTCGACCTGCGCGAGCTTGTGGACAAGACGGTCCATACCCTGGCGCTGCGCGCGCACCAGAAAGGACTGGAACTCGTCTGCAGGATCGATCCGGCCGTCCCTCACGTCCTGCTTGGCGATGCCGGGCGCCTGCGCCAGGTGCTGACGAATCTCATCGGCAATGCCATCAAGTTCACGGACAAGGGAGAGATCCTCCTCGAGGTGACGATGGAGAGCGCACAGGAGAAGGGATGCCGTCTGACCTTTTCCGTCAGCGACACCGGCATCGGCATCCCTGCAGAAAAAATGGATCTTCTCTTTCGGTACTTCAGCCAGATCGACGGCTCGGCCGCCCGCCGTTTCGACGGCACGGGGCTGGGGCTCGCCATCTCACAACAGATCGTAGAGAAAATGGGGGGGCGCATCCAGGCAGAGAGCATGGAGGGAGAAGGGAGCACCTTTTCCTTTGCCGCCCCCTTCACTGTGGCGCAGGAGCCCTGCGCCGGCGCCTCAAAGTCTCCGCAACCCGACCTGCAGGGGATGAGAGCCCTGATCATCGACGACAACGAGACGAACCGGCACATCCTCTGCGAAATGCTCACAAGTTGGGGGTTGGCGCCGACAGCGGTCTGCGACGGCATCGAGGGAATTAAGCGCCTGCGCACGGCCGCGGCGACCGGAAGGCCTTTCCGTCTCCTTCTCCTCGACGAGCGCATGCCGGAGATGGACGGCTTCGAGGTGGCCGAAATGATCCGAAAGGACTCCACCTTGCCGGAGATGAACATCATGATGCTCTCCTCCGGCGACGTGCCGGCCGCCGCTGAACGATGCCGAAATGTCGGAATCACCACCTATCTGGTCAAACCACTTCGGCAGTCGGAACTCTTCGACACCCTCATGGAAACGTTCAGTCGCCAATCGCTCCGGGAGGTGGAAGAAACGGCTTCCCCCCCGGATCCGCCTCCCGCCGCCGGGCGAGCCCGGCTGCTTCTGGCCGACGACAACAGGATCAACCAGACGCTGGCCAGAACGCTGCTCCAGAAACGGGGCTGGACGGTGTTGACGGCGGCCAGCGGAAGCGAAGCGGTGGCTGCATGGCGCCGGGGAGGGGTCGACCTGATCCTGATGGACGTCCAGATGCCTGGAATCGACGGTCTTCAGGCAACCCGACTGATCCGCGAGGAGGAAAAAACCCGAGGGGGACGCATTCCCATCGTCGGCCTGACCGCCCATGCCATGAAGGGCGACCGGGAGATCTGCCTGGAGGCCGGCATGGACGACTACGTTCCCAAGCCCGTTCGCGCCGAGGCGCTCTTCGCCGCCGTGGAGCGCTGGCTGCCGAACAGCGAGAACGTCTCGGCCATCGACCTGAACTATGTCTTGCAGAGCGTGAACGGAGACCGGCCTCTTCTCCAGGAACTGGCGGGGCAGTTCATCCGCGAAACGCCGTCCATGCGCGACGAACTGCGGTCGGCATTGCACTCGAGGGACCTGCTCCAAGTCGAAAGGATAGCCCATTCCCTCAAATCGGTCGTCGGAATTTTCGGCGCGAAGCGGGCAGAGACGCTCCTGCAGACGCTCGAGGACGCCGCCTGCAGGCAGAAGTTGTCCGAGGTGGACGATCTGCTGCCGCAGGTCCTGAACGAGTTGCAGAGGGTCGAAGGGGGGCTGTCGGATCTCACATTGCCGACCGATCTCTACGTCGCATCACAACAGTGACAAGAACCCCTCCAAACTGAGCTGCGAATTCCGTTCTCCGGCCTTTTAACACGCCTGACGGGATTCGCAGCTCATCTCTGCTTGCCGCCTTCTGCGGTTATGTCTGGCTTCCATCTTCTTCGAAACGAAACTCCGACTCCTCCTCTTCCATGATCGTTCTCAGTTTCTCCAGGCTCTTGGCTTCAATCTGCCGGATTCTTTCCCGCGTCACTCCGAATTTCTGGCCCACCGTATCGAGAGTTTGAGAGTTCCTGTCTTCGAGCCCGAATCGCAGAATGAGAATTTCCTTTTCACTTTCGGTCAAGGTCTCCATCCATTCCTCGATCTTGGAGTATTTCTCGCGATCCTCCACGTGGGACGAAGGATCGATGGTGGCGGTATCCTCCAGAGTATCGACGAGAGTGTAATCGCCCATTCCCCCTAGCGGATGCTCGATCGAATAGGTCTTTTTCGCCAGGGTCATCAGGCGGCTGACGTATTCCGGATCGACCCCCATCACACCGGCGATCTCGTTCGCCTCGGGGTCACGCTTCAACTCGCTCTGCATCTCGCGATGGATCTTGACGATCTTTTTCACATCGTCTGAAATGTGCACCGGCAGGCGGATAGTCCGGCCCTGATTGACGAGAGCACGTTCGATCGATTGCCTGATCCACCACGTCGCATAGGTCGAGAAACGAAATCCCTTGCGTGCATCAAAGCGGTCGACGGCCTTGATCAACCCGATATTTCCCTCTTCGATCAGATCCAGGAAAGGAAGACCGCGGTTCATGTAACGCTTGGCGATCTTGACCACGAGACGCAGATTGCTCTCGATCATCCTGTCCCGGGCGGCCAAGTCCCCTTCCTCCATACGGAATGCCAGCTCCTTCTCCTGTTCGGCGCTGAGAAGAGTCGTTTTGTTGAGCTCCTTCAGGTAGATCTTGATAGCATCTTCCGAATGGCCGTCCGCATCGTCCTCATCGGGTTCCGCGTCCTCCGTCTCTTCATCGAAAAATTCCGGCTCCTCCGTTTCACACAGTTCCTCATCCGCCGGCCCTCTTGGTTCCTTCTCGGTGTCCATCGGGTCTCCCATTCGTCATGGTTGTTGAGCTCACAACACGTCAAAGTGTAAATGATCGATGAAGACCTGCAAGCGGCGGAAGAGATTGGAGTTTTCAGAAATGACGATTTGAATTAAATTCTGACCAGGAGGGAACAGAAAAAACCCTGCAAAACAAAGCCCGCCGGAATCACCCGAATGGTCGGCGAACTTCGCCTTGCAACAGGGAGATCTCCCCGACCGAAGGTGGTTCCGGGGGCCTGCACTACAGGGGTCCGAACGACTTGATCCATGCGCTGCCCGATCTCAGAAGTCGGGCGCCGCTGCGTCGAAGATGGCGGGCGCCACACCCACTCGCTCGGCGCGGAACTCCGCTGTCCGACCGTCGGGTCCGCTCACGGCGCCGCGCATGAGGTCACCATCAACGCTGCCGATGAAGCGGCGTTGTTCGCCGCCGGCCTCGATGATGACGAACTCGATTCGCGCCCCTACGAGTCGAGTTTCCTGCAGAGCGACTTCCGTCCCCTGGAGTGAAATCGTTCCGGCAAACTCCTGGAACTGCTGGCGAATAGACATCGTAGCGGTCACGATTTCCTGGCCAAGAGGGAGACTCAGTCGCCAGACGCCCCCGGCATTCGCCGGAACGATCCAGAGATAGGCCGAGCGCCCCTCGACCGTCACGCTTTCGTCCGGCTCCCACTCGCTCATGTCGAAGGCATGAGAAACGACCCGCGTACCCGGTTTCATCTGCAGCAGCGTCTCACGCAGGCGCAGGTTCAGCCCCGGCAGCAGGTACATCGTCACCACGGTGGCGCTGGAGAAGTCCTCCTCGAAAATGTCGCCCTGAATAAACCTGGCGCGCTCTTCGACCCCGGCCTGTTTGGCGTTGCGCTGCGCCAGCGCTACCATCTCGGGATTATACTCAATGCCCAGCGCCCGGGCGTTGAAGTCCCGGACGGCAGCTATGACGATCTTGCCGTCTCCCGATCCAAGATCCACCACGTAATCCTCAGGAGTGACCTGCGCCATGCGCAACATGCGCTCGACCAGCGCGTCGGGCGTCGGCACCCAAACCACGTCCTTGCCCGGCTGTCCCACCTGGGGCTCGAACTCCTCGCCCAGAGTGGAAACCACGCCGAAAGCAAGCACCATGACAGCAAGAGCGGCGCAGGCCACGCCTCGGCAGACAAGCATAAAAGGTTGTCGCATCATGTTGTATCCCTTCTTTTTTAATCGGGATTCCGAAACAGCCCATCGGACGCGGGGAGGCAGCGAATCGATGGCTGAACGCGAGGACCTGGAGCAGAAAATTCCAGATGCGTTAGCCGAAGTCATGTGGAAATATTTTACTTAAAGCTTCAAATGTCAAGCACTTTACACCCGGCACTTTACACACTGGGATGCGCAAAGAAATGACTACCTGCAGAGCCTTGACGTCGCCACGTTCGGATTGAAGGATTGCCATTGCCACCTGCACGATGGTCGTGCAAAGAAGGTTTCGCTGATGAATATTGAACGCTCACAGTAGAATATTCCACAAATTCGATCTTCGCCTCCCCTGGCTCGGCAGAAAAAGGATGCCGTCTGTTTGGCATGAAGAATGCTCCTATAAAAGCAGGAAGGCTTTTCCTTCATCTTTTTTCTCCGTACCCCCTCCTGCCTTCACCGAACGGGATGCCATGGCGACAGAAACAAAGACTGTTCTTCTTATCGATGATGATGTTTCACTGCGCAGGGTGATCGAGTACACCCTTGCCGAGGCGGGGTGCCGCGTACTGACTGCGGCCACGGGAGAGGAGGGAATGCGCCTCTTTGCTCTGGAATCGCCGGCGGTGGTCGTCACGGATATCCAGATGCCCGAGATCTCAGGCTATGAGATTCTCAAGCGGATCAAAGCCGAGCGTCCAGAGACGTTGGTGATCGTGATCACGGCATACGGCACCGTCGATAAGGCAGTGGAGGCGATGAAGCTCGGCGCCTACGATTACCTGACGAAGCCGTTTGGCCGCGACGAATTGCGACTTGTCGTCGCAAGAGCCTTCTCCCTCCGGAGCTTGCAGGAGGAGAACGTCCGTTTGCGCGAAGAACTGGTGGATCGTGCCGAGTTCTCACGGCTTGTCGGAAACTCGGAAGAGATGGAACAGGTCTTCGATATCGTGCGGCGAGTTGCCGCGAGTGAGGCGACGGTTCTCATCGGTGGAGAGAGTGGCACTGGAAAGGAGTTGGTTTCCCGGGCAATCCATCATGCCAGCGAGCGGCGCCAGGGACCCTTCGTGCCCGTAAATTGCGCGGCCATCCCCGGCGAACTCCTTGAAAGCGAATTGTTCGGTCACACCCGGGGATCGTTCACCGGGGCGGTGAAAGACCGCAAGGGGAAGTTTGAGATCGCAGACGGAGGAACAATTTTTCTCGACGAAGTTGGGGAGTTGCCGCTGGAATTGCAGCCGAAGTTGCTGCGGGTGTTGCAGGAGCGTGAGATCGAACCGGTCGGGGGGAGGACCCGCCATGTTGATGTACGGGTCCTGGCTGCCACCAACCGCGATCTGGAAGCTGCTGCAAAAGAGGGGACTTTCCGTGAGGATCTCTATTACCGCCTGGCTGTCATTCCCCTTAATCTCCCGCCACTTCGCGCCCGAAGAGGGGACATTCCCTTGCTTGTGCAGCATTTTCTGCAAAAGCACGGAGGCGAAGATCTCCAGATTTCGACAGAGGCAATGACGCGCCTTTGTGCTTGGGATTGGCCGGGGAATGTCCGAGAACTGGAAAATGCCATTGAGCGGATGATCATTCTCAGGCGTGGCGAAATTATTGAAGAACGCGATCTGCCGCCGAAGATATTGTCAAAAGGGGGCAGAAGCGCATCGGTTCTCAATTTGCCTGATGAGGGATATTCACTGGAAGATCTGGAGCGAGGGGCGGTGCTCGAAGCTCTGCGCCGCAAAGACGGGAACCAGACGCAGGCGGCTGCCTTTTTGCGCATTCCAAGGCATATTCTCGTCTACCGGATGGAGAAGTACGGCATCAGAAAAGAAGATATCCGATTAAAGAGCGGTTGGATATCCAGAAAAATGAACTCCAGAGCGTCCGCGCCGGCAGATAAGTAAAGTCAGCCGACGCTCTCACAATCTCCTGACAGCCCAAGCATCTTCACAGAAACATTTACAAAGCTGTCTTCACTGTTAGATTTATCAAAAAAATAAATGAGAAAGGAGAGGTTAACATGAAAACAAAATTCATTGCGTTTTTAATGGCGGCGCTGTTCCTGGGTGCAATCGGCTCTGTAACCGTTTCCTTCGCCCAAGAGGGTCAGGGTCATCATGGGGCGACCATGTCCCCCGAGAGAATGATGGAAATGTGTCAGAAAATGATGGAGCGCCATGAGATGATGCGGGAAAAGATGGCTGAAAGGGATGAACGCCTGCAAGGGCTGGTCGACAGGATGAACGCCGCCACGGGCGAGGCGAAGCTCGAGGCCATGGCCGAGGTCGTCAACGAACTGGTCGAACAGCGCCGCCAGATGCACGAAATGATGATGAGGATGGGGCCGATGATGATGCGACACATGATGGAGCACATGCATCCGGAGATGATGCAGAAGATGAGAAAGCAATGCCCGATGATGATGGAGATGGAGATGGAGACGAGTAAGGAAAAAGAGATGGAAGCGAACGATCACGCCGCGCATCATTGATCCACGGCACTGGTGAAGGCTTTATTTCGAAAATCGTGTCGAATGTCGGGGGTGGAATATGGGAACGGCAAACCCTTCCACACAAGAAATTCGAATGACCGTTCCCGGAATGGGGTCGGACCACTGCGCCGGAATCGTGCGTACGTCTCTGGAGCGCCTTGAGGGGATTGGAGAGATCCACACGAATATCAGCAACCATCGAGTGAAGGTCCGCTTTGATGGGAGCCGCCTCAAACCCGACGATCTTCGAAACGCCGTGGAGAAGGCGGGTTACGAGGTCGCTGCCGTCGATGAAGAGGGGAAGGCTGCCGCCGATGAGGCTGAAATAGAAGGGCGCTATCTGCGCCAGGCCTGGCGGCGCCTTTGGATCGCGGCGATCCCTGCCACGGTGATCATGATTTTGATGATGGTGCACATGCTCTGGCGCCCCGTGCCGGGATACCTCGCCATCATCGCCCTCCTCGCTTTCCCGGTCATCTTTCTCGAAGGAGGTGCGGCCACCCACCGCTCCTCATGGAAAGCCCTGACCAACCGCACCGCCAACATGGACGTCCTCATCTCCATGGGGAGTCTTCCCCCCTACCTCATCGGGCTCATCGGCTTCATCTATCCCATGACCTCCTTCATCGAGATGGCCGCCACCATCATGACCTTCCACCTGCTCGGGCGTTATCTGGAGACCCGGGCCAAGGGGAGGGCTTCGCAGGCGATCCGCAAGCTCCTCACCCTGGGGGCCAAGACGGCGCGGGTCGAGCGCGACG
>JARFUG010000105.1 GCA_029289095.1 Desulfuromonadales bacterium | reverse complement strand
GCCCTCAGGTCGGCCGATCCTTGACAAGGGCAGAGACGGCCTTGAACTCGGGAGCGGTGGAGGCGCGAAGAAGCTGGAAGAGAACCGTCTCGGCCGTTGTCACCACGGCACCCGCATCCCTGGCAAGTTCGAGGGAATTGCGGTAGTCGCTCTTTCGTCTGGAGATGATGCCGTCACGCACGAGATGGACGTGATATCCGGCGCCCAGAAGACCCAAAACGGTCTGGTAGACGCAGACGTGGGCCTCCATCCCGGTGACGATCACCTGGTTTCGCCCCTGCTTCTTGAGCTCCTCCAGAAATGAGGGCTCGCCGCAGGAGCCGAAGCTCACCTTCGTCACGACGGCGCCCTTGCAGGCCTCTTCGAGCTCCGCGACGGTATGACCCAACCCTTTGGGATATTGTTCGGTGACGACGACGGGGAGATCGATCTGGCGGGCTCCCTTCAGCAGCAGCTCGATGCTTCCGAGAATTTCCTGGTAGGGCTTTTTGGGCATGGCGGGGATCAGGCGCTCCTGTACGTCGACGATAAGGAGCAGGGCCTTGTCACGATCGATCCAGAATTTCTCGATGTTCTGCGTCATCCGTCTCTCCTTCCGTGCGCCGGGTCGAAAGGCGCTGCTGGCAAAGTTGGGAAAGAAAGACTTTATCATGAGAAAATGGAAGGTGAAAGAAGATGTTTCAGACAAAAGAAAACCGCCGGCGGTCAGATCATCGATCGAGCGCCGGCGGTCCGGTTTCATGGAGCCCGGCGGGTTCAGAAAGTGAGGGCGAGTCCCGTCAGGAGGGCAAAGTCTGTTTCTGCATCGCTGAGACCGACTTTCGCACCGAGGCTGACGTCGAGATTCTCCGTGACCGCGTAGATCAGGCCCAGCAGGGCGAAAGCCGGATGCCTGTTGCTTCCGCGCTCTCCGTTTCTCTCGATGCCGATATCGGCGACCAGGTCGAGGTCGTCGGTCAAGCTGCGAACGGCCGCCAGGGAGGCGTGCCAGAGGTCTCGGCGGTTCTCCTCCCGATCCGCCTGTAGCTTGAATTCATTGCGGACATAACCGAGGTTCAGATGAAGATCGACGAGCTCGAACTCACGACTGGCGATGAAGGTCAGGCCGAAGGAGACCTTCCCGTTGCCGAGCCCCTTGTCCTCGTCCCCCGTGGGGAGAATGATCGAGGGCTTGAGGGCGTACGCGCCCCGTTCGGCCTGGAAGAAGCGCCACTTGAGCTCCACGGTCGTATCGGCGATACCGTCTTCTTCGAACTCCACGACACCGTCCGCCTTGATGCGGCTCCACTGATACGGAACCTCGACGATGAGATCGAGGTTCTCGGTCAATCCGTAGGTGCCGACGGCTGCGACTTCAGCGCCCCGGGCCCGAAGCCGCACCCCTTCGACCGTCTCGCGATCGAAAGCAAATTCGCTGTTGAGTTCGAGCTGAAACCCTCCTCTGCCGACAGTGTCGGCGTCATCACTCACCAGGGGATGGGCGGCGAAAGCCGCTGGAATCCCTGCGAACGCCAGGGCCATTACAACTGCAGAAACAACTAGAAATCGACGCATCTCTTTTCCTCCTGATTTTATCTATATTCGGTCTTCGGACCTGCCCATCGAATCGGACCCTCGGTCCGCCTCTCTATTTCTTCTCGCAGCCGCATCCGTCGCAGCCGCAAGGACCCTTCTTCTTCCGGAAGGAGCGATAGAAGAGATACCCCGCTCCGCCCAGAATCAGCGCCATCCAGATGAAGTCGGCGACGCCCATCTCAGCCGCCCATTCCCAGGAGAGTTCCCCCCTGGTAGATGATGAAGGCGACGCTCCAGGCAAGGACGCTCTGGTAGGCGAAGGCGACGCCGAACCATTTCCACGACCCGAACTCCTGGCGCATGGCGATGGCGACGACGACGCACGGCATGTAAAGAAGGACAAAAGCCATGAAGGCGAAGGCCGACAGCGGCGTAAAGGCGCCGCGCACCGAATTTTTCAACGGTGAGAGTCCCTCTTCTTCCTCCATATCGAAGATGCTGACGCCAAAGGTGGAGAAGACGGCGACTCCCGCTTCCCTGACGGCGCCGCCGAAGGTGGTGACGATCTCCACCAGGTCCTCACCGAAGCTCGGCCTCTCCTCTTCGGCAAGAGCCTCCTCGAAAGCGCCGGGCGCGTAGATTTCGCCCATCGTCCCGACGACGATTTCCTTGGCGATGATGCCGGTGATGAGCGAGGCGGACGCCTCCCAGGTGCCGAATCCCAGGGGCGCGAAGATCGGCGCCACGGCCTGTCCCGCCTGGCCGAGGTACGAGTCTTTCTTCTCCTCGACCCCCCAGGGGGTGTTCAGCAGGAACCAGACGAAGATGGAGACGGCGAAGATGTAGGTCCCCGCCTTGATGAGAAAGTGTTTCCCCTTCTCCCAGGTGTGCAGGCAGAGGCTGCGAAAGGAGGGCATGCGGTAGGGGGGGAGTTCCATGATGAACATGGGCGCCTCTCCCCGGAAGAGGGTCTTCTTGAAGATGAGCCCCATCATGATGGCCAGGGCGATCCCCATGACATAGAGAGACCAGATGACAGTTCCGGCATTGGCGGCGAAGAACACTCCCGCGAAAAGGACGTAGACCGGCAGACGCGCCCCGCACGACATCAGGGGGATGAGCAGGGCCGTCAAGGCCTTGTCCCTGGGATTTTCCAGGGTGCGCGTTGCATAGATCCCCGGAACGTTGCAGCCGAAGCCGAGAAGCATGGGGATGAAGGACTTGCCGTGCAGTCCGATGGCGTGCATGGCGCGGTCCATGACGAAGGCGGCGCGGGCCATGTAGCCGCTCCCCTCCAGGAACGTGATGAAGAACATCATCGCGAAGATGACGGGAACGAAGACGAGAACGAAGCCCACCCCTGCCATCACACCCTCTATGGCGAGGGAGACGGTCCAGTAGGGGGCGCCGATCGCCCCCATTCCGGCTTCCGTCCAGCGGGCGAAAGGGCCGGCGAACATCTCGTCGAGCCAGTCGGCAAAGGGCAATGAGATGTCGAAGGTGAGCTTGAAGACGAGCCACATCGTCCCGAGAAAGATCGGAAGGCCGAGGAAGCGGTTGAGCACGATGCGGTCGATCTTTTCGGTGAGCTCGACCTTGCGCAGCTCGGGTTTGTGCAGCACCTCGCGGGTGAGCCCCGAGGCCAGGGCGTAACGGGCATCGGCCATGATCGACTCGATATCCTCGCCGTGTGCGGTGCGCAGATGCGAAAGCGCCTCGTCCAGGAACGGTTCGGAGCCGAGGTTCACCGCCTTCTGCACATGGGAGTCCCCCTCCATGAGCTTGAAGGCGAGCCAGCGAAGGGGAAATCGGCTACCGAGTTCGGGGCGCGCCTGCTCGAGGCTTGAGGTCGCCTTGGCCACCGCCTGCTCGATATCGATTCCGTAATTGAGTCTGGCTGGCGTCGCCTCCTTCCCTTTTTCGGCCGTTTTGAGGACGGTGCCGAGAAGCTCGTCGAGACCGGTCTTCTTCGTCGCCGCCGTGGGGACGACGCCGATGCCGAGCATCTTCTCGATAGCGGGGATGTCGATGCGATACCCCTTGGCTTCGGCCTCGTCGAAGATGTTCAGGGCCATGACGACCGGGATGCCGAGTTCCAGAAGCTGCACCGTCAGGTAGAGATTGCGCTCGAGGTTCGTGGCGTCGACGACGTTGATGATGAGGTCGGGGCGCTCGTTCACGAGGTAGTCGCGGGCGACGATTTCCTCCTGAGTATAGGGAGAGAGAGAATATGTTCCCGGAAGATCGACCAGGCGGATGCGCTCTCCCTTGTGCTCGAAGAGAGCCTCCTTCTTCTCGACTGTCACGCCGGGCCAGTTCCCCACGTGCAGACGCGTTCCGGCAATGGCGTTGATGAGAGTCGATTTCCCCGCGTTGGGATTTCCGGCAACGGCGACGGTGATCGTGCGCCGGGTCGCCGGGTGGGCGATCACCGCGGGATCTTCATTTTCCCGTGCCGTGCTCTTCTTCAGTGCGGTGCTCATCGGGACACCTCCACGGCGATCCCCTCGGCTTCCTTCTTGCGCAGCGAGAGATTGTAATTCTTCACCGTCACCTCGATGGGGTCGCCGAAAGGGGCGACTTTGAGCACCTTGATTTCCTCGCCCACCAGAACACCCATGTCCATAAGCCTTCTCTTCAGCGGACCAATGGCTCCAATGGCGGTGATACGCCCCTTCTCTCCCGGTTTGAGCTTCGCCAGATTCATGCGCGCTACCTCCTGACCATGATTTTCATCGCCATGCCGCGATCGATGGCGATGCGCGATTCGTCAACTTTCAGCAGAACAGGTCCACCGCCGTTTGTGAGCATCTGGACGGTCTTGCCGATTCTCAAACCCATGTCCTCGAGCCTTCCCTCCCCTTTTTCTCTGGCGCACCCGCCGGCAGGAGTCGCAGGAATACGAATTTGCGCAATCTCCCCCTGCTCACCTGGACTCAATAATCCGAGAGGCATCATGATCGTCTCCTTTGGCATTCGGCTTGACCCTGGCCTGAAATAGGAACCTTAAGTGATATTGAAATCGAGCATCAATTTATTAGCGGAACCTGAGAGTGTCAAGGAAAAATTTGAAATTAAATTTCAATTTGATTTAAGAGGGCGGAAGATGGGGGAAATTTAAAAAAAGGCGCGTCTGCCAGGAGGTGAGAACAGACGCGCCAAGAAGGAGGTTTTGCTTGAGACCAAAGCTACACTGTGTCTTCCCCTTGTCAAACAGGGTACGGAAAAAAGGTTGTAATTAGCTGTTTTTATGGTGGTTTCATGAGATATGGTCGGCTTGAATTCAGATTGGGCCGAGGTAAGCTGAGTGTGTCCGTTCGAATGGGCTGCACCAAAAAAAATACAGGAGATCTTTCATGACCGACTCACAAACACCGAGCCCCCTCGAGATCGAAAGCGTGCCGCCCGGGTATGCATGGGGACGGTCTTTGATTTCGAAAAACCAATCGAAGCAGCGACTTCGCATCGCTCAGATCTCCCCTCTTTCGGAAAGCGTCCCTCCCAGACTTTACGGCGGCACGGAAAGGGTCGTCTCGTACCTGACGGAGGAACTCGTACGCCAGGGCCACGAGGTCACCCTTTTCGCGAGCGCCGACTCGAAGACCTCGGCCCGCCTTGTCCCCTGCTCGCCGGCCGCTCTGCGGCTGGACGAGCGGTGCGTCGATCCTCTTCCCCATCATTTCGTCATGATGGAAGAAGTCTTCCGAAGGAGCGATGAATTCGACATCCTTCATTTCCATATCGACTATCTCCATTTCGGCCTCTCGCGCCGACACAACCTGAATCAGGTCTCCACTCTGCACGGGCGCCTCGACATCCCGGATCTGGCCCCGCTTTTTCGAGAATATTCCGATATGCCGCTGATTTCCATCTCGAAATCGCAGCGCAAGCCGCTGCGGCGGGCGAACTGGATCGGAACGATCCACCACGGCCTTCCTCTCGGCCTTTATCGGGGACGCGAGGTTGCGGGAAGTTATCTTGCTTTTCTGGGTCGCATCTCCCCTGAAAAGAGGGTCGACCGCGCCATCGAGATCGCCGTGCGAAGTGGAATTCCCCTGAAAATCGCTGCGAAGATCGACAAGGCCGACCGGGACTATTTCAACAGCATCAGCCACCTGTTCGCCGACCCCCTGGTTGATTACATCGGCGAGATCGGCGAAGCCGAGAAGGAGGATTTCCTCGCAGGAGCACAGGCTCTTCTCTTCCCCATCGACTGGCCTGAGCCCTTCGGGCTCGTCACCATCGAGGCGATGGCCTGCGGCACTCCCGTCATCTCCTGGCCCAATGGTGCGATTCCCGAGATCATCGAGAACGGCGTCACCGGGTTTCTCGTCGAGAGCATCGATGAAGCGGTCAATGCCGTCCGGAGCCTTCCGATGCTGAGCCGGCGCCGATGCAGGGAAGAGTTCGAACGGAAATTTTCAGCGCGGCGCATGGCGCTCGATTACGTCGGGCTCTATGGGACGATTTTGAGCGCAGGGGGGCGCACGACACACGTGAGACTACATTGAAGGAGCAGGCATGAAGGAGGTCATCCAGATCAACGATCAGTACTACATCCTGGCCACGTCATCGCTCGCCTCGGACCTCAGCCGCGTTCTCAAACAGGGTGAAACCTTCGGGGTTTTCGACGTACACGGCGACATCCTCGCCCTGGGGATGGGAGAGGAAGGGATCTACCATGAAGGGACACGGCATCTCTCGAGTCTGGAGCTGCGCTTGGGAAGCTCTCGTCCCCTTCTGCTCGGCTCGAATGTGAACGAATTCAATGAACTGCTCGCCGTCGACCTGATGAATCCCGATTTCACCGACGCCGAGGGACGGCTCGTTCATCGAGACTCCCTTCACATCTTCCGCTCTAAATTCCTCTGGCAGGCGGCCTGTTACGAGCAGTTGCGCATCACCAACTTCAGCCTCTTCCCGCTTCAGTCCCCCCTCGTCATCCAGTTTGACGCCGACTTCACCGATATCTTCGAGGTGAGGGGAATGAAACGCGAGAGAAAGGGAAAGCGTCTCGAGACGAGAGTGAACCGATCGAGCGTGCTGCTGGCGTACGAAGGGCTCGACGGAGTGGTGCGCAAAACGAGGCTGAGCTTCTCTCCCGAACCGGCCGAACTCAGCGAAACCGAGGTGCGCTTCGATCTTCGACTCGTCCCCAAGGAGGAGATCCGCATCTTCATGACGATCACCTGCGAGAGCGAAGACTGCGAGGTCGTGACCGAATCCTACGGCAAGGCGTTCTCATTGTCTCAGGCAGAGCTGGAAAAAGTGCGGAGTCTGAACTGCGGGATCACAACGTCCAACGAGCCGTTCAACCAGTGGCTGGGCCGCTCCGTCACCGATCTGCAGATGATGCTCACGCACACTCCGCAAGGTCTTTATCCCTATGCCGGGGTCCCCTGGTTCAGCACCGCCTTCGGGCGTGACGGGCTCATTACCGCCTTGGAAACCCTGTGGATCAATCCCGGCATCGCCCGGGGCGTACTGGCGTACCTGGCCCACCATCAGGCGAGCGAAACCAACGAGAGCCAGGACGCCGAACCGGGAAAGATCCTTCACGAAACCCGCAAGGGAGAGATGGCCGCCCTCGGGGAAATCCCCTTCGGACGATACTACGGCAGCGTCGACTCGACTCCGCTCTTCATCGTGTTGGCAGGAGCCTACCTGGAGAGGACCGGTGATCAGGCCTTCATCGAATCGATCTGGCCCAATATCCGCCGGGCGCTGGAGTGGATGGAGCATTATGGAGACGCCGACGGCGACGGTTACCTCGAATATGCCAGGCATTCGCCGACGGGACTCGTGCAGCAGGGGTGGAAGGATTCCAACGATTCGGTCTTCTACGCCGACGGCGAACTGGCCGAGCCTCCCATCGCCCTGAGCGAGGTCCAGGGATATGCCTATGATGCGAAACGCCATGCAGCTTCGATGGCCGAGCTTATGAAAAACGGCGCCCTGGCGGAGAAGCTGCGCAGCGAAGCCGCAGAGTTAAAGGAGAAGTTCGCGCGCGATTTCTGGTGCGATGAACTGGGGGTCTATGCCCTGGCGCTCGACGGCAAGAAGCGCCCGTGCCGCGTGAGAGCCTCCAATGCGGGCCATTGTCTCTTCTCCGGCATCGCCCTGCCGGAGCACGCGAAACGACTTTCCGAGACGCTGCTGAACGAGACGTTCTTCTCGGGGTGGGGGGTGCGCACCCTGGCCTCGGGGGAGGTCCGTTACAACCCCATGTCGTATCACAACGGCTCGGTCTGGCCCCATGACAACGCCCTGATTGCAGGCGGTCTTGCGCGTTATGGCTACACGGAGCAGGCTCTGAAGATCATGGAAGGACTCTTCCAGACCTCCATCGCCATGGATCTGCATCGGCTCCCCGAACTCTTCTGCGGTTTCAAATGGCGTCGGGGACTCGGACCGATTCTCTATCCCCTCTCGTGCGCTCCGCAGGCCTGGGCTGCTGGAGCCGTGTTTCTCCTTCTTCAATCGGTCCTCGGGCTCTCCATCGATGCACGCCTCAGAATGATCCGCTTCTCCTATCCGGCGCTCCCCTCGTTTCTGGAAGAGGTTCGCCTCACCAAGCTGAGAGTCGGCGAGGCGAGCGCCGATCTGCTCATCAAGCGCTACGGCGACGATGTCGCCATCAACGTGCTGCGGCGCGAAGGATCTTTGGAAGTGGTGGTCGTCAAATAATGATGGCGTCGCAAAAATTCACCAACTGCTGCGTTGCTGCCTTTGCTCTCGCTGCTTCGACGTACATAAGTACGCCTCATTGCTCGACAATGGCGCGCCTTGCATTTGGCGCTTTTTGCTTAGCCATCCCCTATTTTGCTTTCTTGCGAAAGCATCAATAATCAGGCGATGGTATAAAGACAGGAAAGGAGTCTGCCATGAAGACCATCGCGACGCTGACGATGAACCCGACCATCGACATTTCCGCCTCGGTCGAC
>JARFUG010000018.1:18773-51075 GCA_029289095.1 Desulfuromonadales bacterium | reverse complement strand
AGTGTCCCGTGCGGTTAGTCCTTTCAAGTAACTCTGAGCAATTTTGGCCGCTGGCAGGGGGCGTCGACGCCGGCCTGGCCAAAGCTAAGCCGAGGAGACGCAATCCAGCCAGCGGGCAAAAGGACCAGAATTAATGGAGGGAAATAAACCGCACGGAACACTAGGAAGACTGTTTTCCGTGCTCTTCGGTCTGGCGGAGGATTTTGGTCCGCTGCGCCACCCGGGCGGCGCGGCTTCCAAGATTTCGTGCCGTCTGGAGTTCCGACTCGACGGGCTGGCGGGAGCCGTCGGGTCCCGCCAGGGTGCCGGGACCGTAGGGTGAACCGCCAATGCCGTCGGTGACGAGAATCTGCGGATTCTGCCCGTAGGGAGTGCCGATGAAGATCATCCCCAGGTGCAGCAGAGGCACGAGGCTCGTCAGGACCGTCGACTCCTGGCCCCCGTGAATGGTGGCGGTGCTGGTGAAGACTCCGGTGACCTTGTCCTCCAGGTCACCGGCCATCCACAACGCTCCAGTGGTGTCGATGAACTGTTTCATCTGAGCTGTCATGTTGCCGTAGCGGGTCGGGGTGCCCCAGAGGATCCCGTGGGCCCAGCGCAGATCGTCGTGGGTGACCTCTGGGATCTCAGCCTGGCGCTCCTGAGCCTTCACATAGGCGTCCTGCTTCGAGAGGGCCTTTCGGGCCTCCTCGAGTTCGGGAATGCGGCGAAGGCGCACCTCGGTTCCCGGGATGCTGCGCGCCCCTTCGACAACCGACTCGGCCATCTGGAAGGTATGTCCGTAGGTGCTGTAGTAGGCCACGAGGATGTTGGTCTGCTGCTCGCTTGCGTTCGCCATGAGAATCGACCTCCTTTGGATAGCAGATTGGCCGGGTATCCGGATTACATCAGACAGTCTACAATTTCCTCAGAGCCTGACAAGGGCTCCCTCGCCTATCCACAGCCATTATGGATAAGGGAGCCCCTTTCTGTGGACAGCAACGGTCAAAGGCGCACCATTTCAAGGGTGCTGGCCTTCTGCATGAAAAAGGGGCAGCGGGACGGATCATCAGGTGATTTCTTTTTCGAGTTCATCCACGAGGCGCTCCAGGGCCGAGACCACGATCTCTTCAAGACGCGCCCCCTTTTCGGCGCTCGCTCTGGTCGGATCTCCCCAGACGCCACCGGGCCAGTACCGGCGCTTGTCCCTCACCAGAATTCCCGCGGGAAAATTCGGGTATTCCTTCTGTCCTTCACCCTTGACCAGGTGCGGATGGCTGTGCAGGAGGCGCGACGTCTCGATCTCCCCGGCGTGGGAGTCGTCCGGAGTCTCGATGATGGCCCTCCCCTCCCTGCTTGCCAGATGATATTCGGTCAGAACGGCGATGCCGATATCAGGGAAACGCTGCAGCAGCTCTTCGCCCGCATCGATGAGAACGGCGCCGTGGGTCCCCCCGGCGTGGCCTGTGAGAAGGATGAAGGTGCGCAGCCCCTGGCGGTAGAAGTCGGTGACGAGATCGATGACCAGCGAACGCAGCGTCGCCGTGGTAATGGAGACCGTTCCAGGGTGGCAGGAGGTGGAGCGGCAGACGCCGTAGGGGATGGCCGGCGCGATAAAAATGGGGCGCCTGAGGGCGAGCTTGCGCCCGACCTCGGCCGCCATCAGCGTATCCGTGGAGAGGGGGAGATGGCTGCCATGCTCTTCGGTCGCCCCGAAGGGGATATAGACGGTGCGCGTCTTCTTAAGCCCCTCCTCGAACTCCGGCATCGTCATCTCTTCGAGGATCATCGATGTTCTCCTGCAGCCCCCCATGATCATGTGGGAAGAACAAAGAATCAAAATCTAATTTGAACGCGGATCAAATCTGATGCGCGCAGATAAAATTGAAATCAGATTCTTATCAGAGCTTTTTCTGCGTAAATCCGCGTTCCATTCGCCTTTGAGTTTCGCTTTTGAGCTGTCGACGTCGAGTGAGCCGAGCGAAGGGGCGTGAGATTTACTTGATTTTTGTTAAAGCAACCCCAGGAACCGGTGCGTCTGCGGGATAACCCGCGTGGGTGGATGAATCCGTGCGGCCCGGGTCTGCATCTCCATCAGAACGCGGCCGGAGACGGCGATCTTGGCGTTTCGCGTGAGGGCCTGGAGGATGAGGGGGACTTCCGGAGCGACCTCCTGCAGCAGTGTGGCCGCTTCCTCGATCTCCTCCCAGGGGGTGTCCTCCCCCACCACCATCTTCACCTGGCAGGCGCGCTCCCGGGCCAGCGTGAGAAAGCGCCTGTGCTCGTCCCAAAGCGGCGCCAGCCCGGTCTGGGAAGGGAGCTTGAAATCCATGGAGACGATGTCGATGTCGGGCAGAAGGGGCTCCAGTGCATCGGGGAGAGAGCCGTTGGTCTCCAGGTAGATGGGAAAGATCTGCCGCAGCGCAGGGAGCCACTCCCGAAGAACCTCGGCCTGGACGAGGGGCTCGCCGCCCGTCACGCTCAGGGAGTGGTGAACGCCGGGGACGAACTCGTTCCACTGGAAGAGGATGTTGTAGAGAGTCTCAAGAGGGACGGGGTTGGGGAGGTTGCGGAAGTTTCGCGACCCGGGAGCGTCCTCCAACCGACAGTCGGGCTGGGGGACGAAGGGGGTGTCGCAATAAGCGCAGTCGAGGTTGCAACCTGCCATGCGCAGGAAGACCTGGCGGCACCCAACATAAAGACCCTCGCCCTGGATCGACGAGAAGACCTCAAGAAGCTGCCCGTCAGTCGAGGGTGTAGGAGGCGCAGGCATTGTCGGACTCCCAGACGGTGACCTTTTCAACCTTGACATTGCCGTCGTCGAGGACATCTGCGAGTTTCTCGAAGAGAAAGCGCGAGATGTTCTCGGACGAGGGGCTCAGCCGGTCGAAGGGCGCGACCTCGTTGAGGTATTTATGGTCGAGAAGCCCCAGGACTTCCTTGGTCCGGCGCTTGAGAATCTTGAAATCGATCCCCAACCCGGCCTTGTCGAGTTCCCGGGCGCCCACCGTGACCTCCACTTTCCAGTTGTGGCCGTGGAGATTTTCGCAATCCCCCTGGTAGTTGATGAGATTGTGCGCGGCGGCAAAATCGGTGTGAATCGTGAGGTGATACATCGGCTCTCCTGAACTGAACCCATTCGTAATCAGATACCGCATTTACCGCAGAGAACGCGGAGTTCGCGGAGAAAAAAATTCATTCTTCCTTTTTTGGAAACTCCACAAGATTGCCCGGATCGAGAGGATCGACAGGCCCACCGGCGACCCGGTACTCTTCGGATGCCCACCGCCCCAGATCGACCAGCCGGCACCTCTCGGAACAGAACGGCCGATGCGGATTCCCCTGCCAGAGGGCGGGGACGCGGCACCGGGGGCAAGTGACGCGGATTTCCTTCGAATCAGTCATAAATCGCTACTCACATAGACCTTCGGCCTTTATCCTTTGGCCTTTTGCCTTCTGCCCGACTTCTGGCTTCTGCTTATTTGTACCACACCCTGCAGCGGGGCGCCACAGAGCGTCAGGAAATGGCGGCGGCGGCCCGGCGCAGGCGCTGAAGGGTCTGTTCGCGGCCAAGGACTGCGATGACCTCGTAGACGCTGGGGCTGACGGTACTGCCGGTCAGTGCAACGCGAACGGGGGGGGCGACCTTTCCGAGCTTCAGCCCCGTCTCTTCCATGACCATGCCGAATGCCTGAGAGATCGCCTCCTCGTCGAAAGTCTCCAGAGCCTCGAGCCGAGCCGTGACGCTCTCCAGGACGGGACGCTGCGCCTCGGTGAGAAACTTTGCTGCGGCCTCCGCCTCGTAGGTGACTTCGGGCACGTAGTAGAATGCGGCGCCCTTGGCCATCTCCACCATCGTCCTGGCGCGCTCGCGCAAGGTAACGACGACGGCGGCCGGATCGGGACCCCTCGTCGCATCGATTCCTTCTGCAGCAAGGTATTCCAGCAGCAGCTTGCCGAGGCGCGCCGGATCGCCGGTCTTGATGTAGTGCGCATTGAGCCACAGAAGCTTCTCGGGGTTGAAGACTCCGGCCGACTTGCCGACCGCTTCCAGGGTGAATTTGTCGATGAGATCGGACATGGAGAAGATCTCCTCATCGCCGTGAGACCATCCGAGGCGCACGAGATAGTTGACCATTGCTTCGGGCAGATAGCCCATCTCGCGATAGACCATGACCGAAGTGGCGCCGTGGCGCTTGGAGAGTCGCGTCTTGTCGGCCCCCAGGATCATCGGCACATGCGCAAACCCGGGGACCGGATACCCCAGGGCCTTGTACATGAGAATCTGGCGGGGGGTATTGTTGATATGATCGTCTCCCCGGATGACGAGATTGATGCCCATTTCGGCGTCATCTACGACGACGACGAAATTGTAGGTCGGGGTTCCGTCGGAGCGCAGGATGATCAGGTCGTCGAGCTCATCGTTGCGAAAGGTGATCGTCCCCTTGATGCGGTCGTCGAAAGCGGTGACGCCTTCTTCGTCCTCGACCTGGAAACGCACCACATAGGGGCTTCCTTCGGGCGCCTCGGTTCGCCGCAGGCACGTCCGGTCGTACTTCGGCTTTCCCCCCTCTTTCAGAGCCGCCTCACGCCTCGCCTCCAGTTCTTCGGCGCTGCAGTAGCAGCGGTACGCCTTGCCGGAGTCGAGAAGCTGCTGCACCTTCTGCCGGTAGAGATCGAAGCGCTCGGACTGGTAGAACGGCCCCTCGTCATAGGAGAGGCCGAGCCACTCCATCGCCTGAAGGATGGCGTCGACAGATTCCTGGGTCGAGCGCGCCACGTCGGTGTCCTCGATGCGCAGAACGAACGTCCCTTTCTCCTTGCGGGCCAGCAGGTAATTGAAAAGAGCGGTGCGGGCGCCGCCGATATGCAGATAACCGGTGGGACTGGGGGCGAATCGGACACGCAGGCCGGACATGAAATAACTCCTTTGAGGCGCAAGATTTTGGAGAGTCGACGGAAGTAATCCTGTAAAGAATTCTCTCGCCCGTTCGCTCCGCTCACTCGAGGCGAGCGACTGAAAGGAGCGGGCGTGAAATGCTTTCGATTTGAACGAAAACAAAAAGAGGCCGCCGTTGGGCGACCCCGCCTTTTATACTGCAAAAACAATGGTTATGACAAGGTTCTTTTCGAGGAACGTCCCTACGAGACGACCACTCCGGCGTACCCGACCACTTCGGACTGGTTGCCGGTGACGTCTCCGGAATTGCCGTACTGCACCAGCGTCGCCGAAGCGGCCCCGAGGCGTCTGGCCGCCTCCAGCATCACCACCACAGGCACGACGCCGCACATGGAGATCCTCTCGCTGCTCACAACCTCGTAGAGACCGCCGGGATCGAGATCGAGGATGCGCTTCAGGGCGCGCTCGTCCTTCTGCCGGGCGATGTCGCCGGGCTCATAGTGAGTCATGTCGCTGCTCGCCACCATGAGAACGCCCTCTCCGGCCGAGGCTATCGCACTGGCGAGTCCTTCTCCCATCGCCAGAAGTTTCTCCACGGGGGCGTAGCGCAGGCAGATAGGGACGATGAGAACATCGGAGGCGAGAACCTGAAGAAAGGGGAGTTGAACTTCGAGAGAATGTTCGTAGCGGTGAGCCGTCGTATCGGGCGCCATGGCGGGGCAGGCGGCGAGAATCCGCTCGGCCAGCACCGCATCGATCGCGCTCTGCCCCAGGGGGGTTGACCAATTCCCTGCCGGATAGACGGCGGCGGGATGCCCCGTGCCGTGGTGGTTGGGGCCGAGGATCACCACCGTCTTTGGAATCCGCACACCAGCCAAGGTTCGACCGGCAATCGCCCCCGAGTAGATATACCCCGCGTGGGGGGCCACCACTCCGACGGCATCGAGGGGGCGTGGGGCGGAAGGAATCAGTTCGGAGAGGATGCGCCGAAGGGACTCTGAACCTGCAGGATAAAACTGACCGGCGACGGCGGGGGAGCGCTGCATCTGACGCATCCTTTCAGTTGAAGGCACGAACGATCATCCGCAGACCGACGAGGATCAGAACAAGAGCAAATATTTTCGAAAGTTTATCATGGTGCAGGCGAGCGGCAACCCTCACTCCGAGCCGGGCGTTGAGCATCGCGAAGGGGGCCACCAGAAATGCCACCAGTACATTGACGTATCCGAGGGAGAAGGGGGCGAGGTCCGGATGATTCCATCCGTGGACGGTATAGGAGAGGGCGCCGAAGAAAGCCGAGACGACGATAAGGGCGCTCGAGTTGCCGATGGCGAGGTGAATCGGCATCTGCAGGACGATGATCATGAGCGGCACGGCGACAACACCGCCTCCGACGCCGAAGAAGGCGGAAAAGGTCCCTCCAGCCAGTCCGACCAGGACGAGGTGACGGGAAGGGACCGGCTCCGTGCGCTCGGGAGGGAGATAGCGCGGGCGACGCAGCATATGCGCCGCAACGACGATCTGCATCGTACCGAAGAGCGTCTTTAGCCAAATGCCGCTGAGCCCCGCCGCCACAGAGGCTCCGATGATCGAACCGGCCAATCCTCCGAGGCACAGGCGAAAGACCTGGCGCCAATCGACGTTTCCGCGGCGCCGATGCCCGAGAGTGCTGCTCAGGGCGGTCGGGACAATGATGGCGAGACTGGTGGCGAAGGCGGCATGGACGATGATCGATTCATCGAAACCGGCCAGAGCGAAGGCCCAGAGGAAGAGCGGCACCAGGATGATTCCCCCCCCGATGCCGAGCAGGCCGGCCAAAAAGCCGGCAAAGGAGCCGAGAACGACAAAGAGAGCGAGAATGGTCGGGTCGAATGGAATCATCCGGTCTCCCCGAGAGAGGTCACGGTAGGCGCAATTCATTGCGCCGTTGTCGGAGCGGGGGGAACCTGAATCCGTGAGGCGTTGAGAGCCAAGAGTGCGAGAAAGATGTAAAGGCTTGTTTCTTGAGAAGTTATACCTCTCTCCTCACAACTCACTCCTCGCCAAACGACAGATGAAAAACCGCAGAAAAACAGGTACTGCCAGCAAAACTCACGGATTCAGATATAAAAAAAACCAGCCCCTTCCGGAGCTGGCTGAGTAACGGATGGAGGCCCCGACCAGATTCGAACTGGTGATGGAGGTTTTGCAGACCTCTGCCTTACCACTTGGCGACGGGGCCGCGGAAACCAGGGGGTTCCGAAGCTCGGTATTGATAGCAAATCGCTATGGTAGTGTCAAGGGCAAAATCCCTGGAGCGTCACGGTCGAAGTGCTGCGCCTGGCGGCCAAGTCAGATGGCCGGAGCGCCGAAAAGATCGGGAAATCGACGAGCCATTTCCTCTTCCAGCCAGGAGGAGGCCTCCTGAGCCGTGTCGCAGAGCATGAGTTGCTCCAGCAGGTCGTCTGCGTCAGCGCGCCTCACCTGGCGCAGAATGCGCTTTACCCGGGGGATGCCGGGGGCGTTCATCGACAGCTCCCGAAACCCGAGCCCGAGCAGCACAAGCGCATACAGGGGATCTCCCGCCATCTCCCCGCACATTCCGACCTCGATGCCGTTCTCCTCGGCTGCACTACAGATCGTGCGCAGTGCGCGCAGAACTGCGGGATGCAGAGGTTCATAGAGGTAGGCCACATGTTCGTTTCCCCGATCGACGGCCAGAAGATACTGGATCAGGTCGTTGGTCCCTACGGAGAAGAAATCGACTTCGCGTGCCAGACGGTCGGCGAGCAGAGCGGCAGAGGGCGTCTCGATCATGATCCCCATTTTCGTCGTCGGATCGAAAGCGACCCCCTCGCTCGAAAGTTCAGCCTTGATCTCTTCGAAATACTCCTTGCAGGCGCGGATCTCCGAAATCCCGGAGATGAGCGGAAACATGATCCGGACCTTTCCAAAGGCGCTCGCGCGCAGGATGGCCCGCAACTGTTCTTTGAGCAGACGAACCTCTTTCAAAGAGAAGCGGATGCCGCGGAGTCCCATGGCTGGATTGGCCTCATCGGCCAGGTTGATCTCCGGCACGAATTTATCCCCGCCCACATCGAGAGTGCGGATGGTGACCGGATGGGGAGCCATGCGGGTCACGATCTCCCGGAAGATTTCGAACTGTTCGGCCTCATCTGGAGGAACCAGGCGGTTCATATAGAGGAATTCGGTACGGAAAAGACCGACCCCCTCAGCACCCTGTTCGATCACATAAGGGATTTCTTCGGACACCTCGACATTGCCTCGCAGGCTGATCCGGCAATCGTCCAGAGTGACGGCTGGAAGGTCGCGATAGCAGAGGAGTTCCTTTTCCTGGTATTCGAGAAACTGTTTTTTTTCGAGATATTCGCGAAAAGTTTCGGGGCTCGGATTCAGAATGACCATTCCGTGTGAGCCGTCGATGATGGCGGGGATGCCGCCGGGTATGTAGGTGCTGGCGGTCTCGAGCCCTACGACGGCGGGAATCGCCAGGGAGCGGCTGAGGATGGCGGTATGTGACGTTGGACCGCCCACATCGGTGATGAACCCGATGATCTTCTCCCGGTCCATCTGCATGGTGTCGGCGGGGGAGAGATCGTGCGCGACAACGATGGCCTTCTGATCGATTTCCGAGAGGGACTGCTGTCCTTTCCCCATAAGATTGCGCAGGAGGCGGTCGCCGACGAAATCGATGTCGCTGCGGCGCTCCCGGAGGTATTCGTCATCGATGCTGTCGAATACCTGTCGGAACCGGGCAAGAACCCGCTTGAGCGCCCCTTCGGCGTTGACCTGTTCCTGCTCGATTCGGGAGATCGTCTCCCTGATAAGCATCTCGTCGTCAAGAATGAGCAGATGGGTGTCGATGATGTAGAGATGCTCAGCCAGACTGCGGTCGGCGACGCTCGCCTTCACCTCCTCGAGCTGGGCCTTGGACAAACGCACCGCTTCGAGAAAAGCCTCGACCTGCGACGGCGCTTCGTCAGCGGAAATGGGCCTCTCCACGGGGATCATCCGGGTCCGGTTGACCAGAAAAGTTTCTCCGATGGCGACGCCGGGTGATGCAGCGATACCGATCAGAAAGGTATCGGGAGCGATATCACTCTTCTCCAAAGCCGGCCTCTATCAGTTCTCTGAGTGCGTTCATCGCGTCTGCGGCATCTTCGCCGTTGACGGTGACGGTAATGCGGGAGCCCTTGGGGGCCGCAAGCATGAGAATTCCCATGATGCTCTTTCCGTTGACCTCCATGCCGTCCTTGTCGATCAGGACGTCGGAGCGGAAGCGGTTGGCAGTCTTGACGAGTTGAGCCGCTGCGCGCGCATGCAGGCCGAGACGATTTACTATGATGAATTCGCGTTTTTCCATCCGTTCACCTTCCCTCAAAAAATCCATATCACCCAGGTAATCAGAGCCGATGCAGTCAAGATCAACAGCAGAGTGGAGAACCCGTTTGCAATGAGCCTCCCCCCCAGCAAAACAAGAGGAACAACCAGAAATCCAAGGCCGGTCGCGACATCTTCGCCGCGCAGCGTGAGAAAGGTCATATAAGCGCACAGTCCGCCCAGAAGAACGATCATCCCTTCCTTCAGGCGGATCGCCGCATCCGGAAGACGACGCCGCTGGATGAGCTCGACGACCTTGAGCCCCTGAACATATCCGCGGAAAAGACCGCTGATGCGCAGCCAGAGATGAGGAATATTGAAGAAGAGCAGAAAGATCACCGGCGCCCAGAGAGATCCCCTGGCGGCGAAAAAGAGCGAAACGCCCGCGGCGACCGGGCGCAGTCCACCCCAGAAGAGGGCATCCCCCATCGCCGCATAGGGGGCCATCACCATGCGCCGGAACTCCGTGATCTCGGCATAGTCCGGATCGTCGGATTGCTCTTCAAGGAAAAGAACCGTCCCCAGGACCGGCGACGCCATAAAAGGATGCGTATTGAAATACTCCAGGTGTCTGCGACAGGCCGCCACCAGATCTTCACCCTGGTGCAGTACCCTGAGGGCCGGAGCGATGGCGTAGAGCATCCCCAGGCTCTGCAGGCGCTCGAAATTCCAGCTCGCCTGAAGAAAGAAGGAGCGCCAGACAACCTGTCCGAGAACCCTTCTGGACAAACGACCTTCCTTCATCGAACCCTCACAGAAGCCACAGCATCAGAAACGCTGTGGCGAAAGAGGCGGCGAAAAGGGTCATGGAGCGACTCACATTGATGGTGCCGAGAATGGCAGCCCCCCCCAGCACGACAAAGGCGAGAGTGAGCCAGCCGGCAGCATCTGCGACCTCCTCGATCAGAAGCGGAGCGACGCCATGCAGCAACAGCGACCCGAGCACGACGATGACCGCATAGGTGCCGAGGGAGCAGAGCGAAAAATGCACCATTCCCCGCAGATGGAGCTTCTCGAACGTTTCGAGTCGCCCTGCGTTGATGTCGGCCTCGGCCTGCGCAAGCAGGCGGGCGTTCCAAACGCGTGCGGCCCGATCGAAAAGCTGACCGACCTTTCCGAGTGGCAGGGCGATCAGCGTGGCGAGAATGGCGAACGGAAAGCCAGCGAGTCCCAGTGCGCCCCCCGTGCTCACGGCGATGGCGCTCGCCCCGACCGCTACCTGGGTGTCGTCCGGCGGGATTGCGGCCCCGATCGGCAGGCGCCCGAGGTAGAGGAGTTCGATGAGTGCGCCGACCTGCAAACCGGTCAGAGGGCTTCCGAGGAGCAGTCCCGTCAACGGAGCGGCGACGATGGGGCGTGAGAGCATGAACTGAAAGGCTGCAGTGCGGTCGAGTCCGGCGATGACGGCCACGACGGAGGCCATAAGGTAATCGGCAAGCATCATCTCAACTGGTCGTTCTGATCATCTTGCGCCAGGGCTGGCGGCGGTCCGACGGAATGCACTGGGAGACGATCTGCACGCCGTCCTCCTCCAGGCGACCTAGGTTTTCAATGTCGTCGGCATCCAGAGCGATGGTGCACGAATAGCGCAGCTTTCCATCGCCGGCATGCATGTTGCCGAGATTGAGTTCAGAAAAGTCAACCCCTGCCCGGTGGGCCTTCAAGGCATCCTCAGAAGACGCAAAGAGCAGAAGGACGCGGCCGTTGCGGCACGAATCGGATCCCAGAACGGCGGCGATCTGTTCGATCGCACTGATTTCGACGCGGATCCCCCTGGGAACAGCGGCCTCCATCAGAACCCGCTGGAAGGGATGCCGGGCGACCTGGTCGTTGGCGACGACGATGCAGTCGGCCTTGACGGAAGGGACCCAGGCCTCGATCACCTGACCGTGGATCAAACGGTTGTCTATGCGGGCAAGAACGATGCTCATCTTTGCTTCGCCGCTCCTGCGGTCATTTGTTCTGGAGCAGTTCGCTCGCCAGGGAAATACTCTGCTGCCCGTAGGCCTTGAGAAGCCCGGCCAATTGATCGAGAGGGAGGTCTTCCCGGCTGTTGAAGAACTTGAGCACCATGGGAAGATTCACCCCCGTCAGAACCTCGACGCGCTGGGGATCGAGAAAAGACAGACCGATATTGGACGGTGTGCCGCCGAACATGTCGGTCAGAATGATCACGCCCTCGCCCTCCGCTCCGACCTCCTCGATGGCCGTGGAGATGTCGTTTCGGATCTTCTCGACCCCGTCATCCGGGGTGATGCAGACCGATCGGGTATTCTGCAGCGGTCCGATGATCATTTCCGAGGCGCGGACGAACTCTTCGGCAAGCCTCGAATGGGTGGCGATTACGAGTCCGATCATGGCGTTATCCTTTGGCTATGTCTCTGTGGATGACGTCGAGAGTCACTCCTTCGATGGCAAAGCTGGAACGCAGCTCCTCCACAATGGTCACACTGCGGTGGCGGCCCCCCGTGCACCCGATGGACACGGTCAGGTAGCTCTTGCCCTCCTTGCGGTAGTGTGGCAGAAGAAACCCGAAAAGCCCCCTAAGATGCTTGAGAAATTCCGTACACGGCGGCATTTTCAGAATATAGCCGCTCACGGCGCGATCGAGTCCCGTCAGCGGGCGCAACTCGTCGATGAAATGGGGGTTGTGGAGAAAGCGTACGTCGAACACGAGGTCCGAATCGGGGGGGATGCCGTAACGGAATCCGAAGGACTGAAGATGAACCGCCATGGGGAGCGCCCGCCCCTCAGGGCCGTGAAGATAGGTCAGCACCTGCTGCTTGAGCTGGTGGACATTGATCCCCGAGGTATCGAAGACGGCGGTGGCCTGGCGGCGAAGTCCCGTGAGCATCTCTCGCTCGCGGGCGATGGCGGTGGAAATCCCCTCCTCCTGAACCAGGGGATGGCGGCGGCGCGTCTCGGAGTAGCGCCGGATGAGATATTCTTCCGAAGCGTCGAAGAAATAGATCTCCACGAAGTGACCGGCGTCGCGGACCCCCTGCAGGATCGTTTCCCAGCCCGCCAGAAAGTTGCGGTTGCGTACATCGAGGACGACAGCGATCCTGGGGTTGTCGCGCCCCTCCCTCTCGGTCACCTCGAGAAATCGCGGAAGCAGAACGAATGGCAGGTTGTCGACGACAAAGAAACCCTCATCCTCGAGAACCCTGGCCGCGGTCGTTTTGCCCGAACCTGAAAGACCGGTGATGATGACCAGGCGCAGTCGACTCATTCCAGATTGTCCCCGATAATCAGATGCGAGTGGAGGCGAGCCATTTCCGCCATGCGCTGCTCAAGACGGTCCTGGAACTCGAGGGCGCTGTGATAGCCCATTTCCTTCAGGAGCTGATTGCGGGCGGCCACCTCGACGATGGAGGTCATGTTGCGCCCGGGGCGTACCGGCACTTTGAGATGCGGGATCTCGACTCCCAGAACAGTATACTTCAGCTCCTCCAGCCCGAGCCGGTCGTACTCGAGACCGTCCTGCCATTCAACAAGTTCCACGGCCAGATCGATCTTCTTGCGCTCCCGGATGGCGGCGACGCCGAACAGATGTTTGATGTTGATGATCCCCAGGCCGCGGATCTCCATGTGGTAGTGCAGAAGATCCATTCCTTCGCCGAAGATGACGGCAGGGAGTTTGAGCCGCACCTTCACGATATCGTCCGCCACCAGGCGGTGTCCTCGCAGAACGAGGTCGAGGGCGCATTCGCTCTTTCCGATGCCGCTCTTGCCAAGAAGAAGCACGCCGACCCCGAGAACATCGACGAGAACACCGTGAACCGTCATCGACGGCAGGAGGCGCTCTTCGAGGAACTTGGTGATAAGCGAGATGAAGGTCGAACTCTGGTGGTGGGTGCGCAGAAGGGAGATGCCGTGACGCTCGACCTCGCGCGTCAGAACCTCAGGGGGAGTCTGCCCCTTGGTGATGATGAAGCACGAGATGTCCAGGGCGCAAAGTTGCCGCACATTTTCTTCGGCGACCGCGAGAGGAAGGCTGTTCAGATAGGTCAGTTCCGTCGAGCCCAGCACCTGAATGCGATCGGGGTGGAGATTGACCGTATATCCGGCCAGGGCGAGTCCGGGCTTCTGAATCCGGGGCATGTGCACGCGCTTGCCGAGGCCGGTTTCGCCGGCCAGCAACTCCAGATCGAGTCCGGCCTCCTTTTCGCTGAGCAGCTCCTGAATCGTCAGTCCGGCCATACCTCCTCCAGCCCGTTTACAGTCTGTTTTCTTCCTCGACGATGATGCGGTAGATTTCGCTCCCCTCGGAGGCGTCAAGAAGCCTCTGGCGCACATCTGGATTTTTCAATAGCTTGGAGATGCGCGCAAGGGTTTTTAGATGGATGCCGACCGATTCCTCCGGCGCCACCAGAAGAAAAAAAAGATGGGCCGGCTTGCCGTCCATGGAATCGAAATCGACCCCCTCGCGGCAGCGTCCGAAGGAGATGAGGAGTCGATCGAGACGCCTGAGTTTCCCATGCGGAATGGCGACCCCCTCGCCAATGCCGGTACTGCCGAGGCGTTCGCGTTCCTGAAGCACCCTCACGACCTCGTCGCGGTCGAGTCCGGTTTCGACCTTCCGCAGGACGTCGGTCAGTTCGGACAGAATCTCGTTCTTCGTCTTTGAACGAAGATCTGCGGAAACGGCAGCGGGGCTGAGCAGCTCTGAAATCTTCATTGTTGGATTCGCAAGACTCTTTCACAAAGAGAGGGGGAAGGAACGGGCCTTCCCCCCGGGAGAATTCGAGGGACTATTTGCTCTGGGGTGCGATCAGGCCGTAATTGCCGTCCTTGCGGCGATAAACGACGTTGATGTCTTCGGTGCGGTCGTCGGTGAAGACAAGAAATTCCTTGTTGAGCAGATCCATCTGCATCACCGCCTCTTCGACGGACATCGGTTTCACCTGGAAGCTGTGGCTGCGGATGATGACAGGTCCTTCAGGGTTCCCCTCGTCGATGCTCTGGGCGGCGAGGACCGTCTTCTCCACCTGGCGTTCTTTGCCGGCGGCAGGTTTGTGATTCTTGATCTTTTCCTTGTAGCGCTTGAGCTGCCGCTCGATCTTGTCCACCATCGCGTCAATGGCGGCGTACATGTCGTTGGTCTCCTCCGACCCTTTGATGGTGATCCCCTTGGCAGTGATCGCCACCTCGGCCTTGTGGCGGATCTTCTTCTCCACGGAGAGAGCGACCTGAGCGTCGATGGGCTCCTCGATGTACTTCTTGACCCTTGCGAGTTTCTCCTCAACGTAGCTCTTCAAAGAATCACTGGCGTCCATGTGCCTGAAAGTGACGGCGATCTGCATAAATAAACCTCCTGAAAATGAGTCCCCCGCTGCCGGGGGATGGTCTCGTAAATAAATTATAACGACCTTGGCGCAAGTTGGCCACAGGTTGATGCCGGATATCAGAAAAAGCGTTTTCTTTCGGTCGATGAACCGAGACCTAGCATTTCGCGGTATTTGGTGACCGTGCGCCGTGCGATATCGATGCCATGACCGCGCAGGATCTCCACGATCTTCTGGTCGGAGTACGGTTTTTTGCGGTTCTCCCCCGCAATCACCTCCTTGATCTTGCTCTTGACGCTTTCGGAGGCCCGGGAGTCGCCCTCAGTGGTGTTGATGCTGCTGTTGAAGAAAAATTTCAGTTCATAAAGACCCTGGGGCGTCTGCACGTACTTGTTGGTCGTGACGCGGCTGATGGTCGATTCGTGCATCTCGATGTCCTCGGCGACATCCCGCAGGACCAGGGGCTTGAGATATTCGATCCCCTTGTCGAAGAACTCGCGCTGGAACTTGACGATGCTCTTGGTGACGCGATAGATGGTGCGCTGGCGCTGATGGATGCTCTTGATCAGCCAGACCGCTCCGCGCAGTTTCTCCTGGATATACTCGCCGGCTTTCGCATCCCCGTCGGCTCCAGTGGCCAGGGTGTTTCTGTAGAATGAATTGATGCGCAAGTTGGGCAGACCCTCGTCGTTGAGGACAACGAGGTATTCGTCGCCGATCTTGTGCACGAAAATGTCGGGGACGATGTAGTGGATCTCTTCGGAGCTGTAGGGACGCCCCGGACGCGGATCGAGACCGCTGATCACCTTCGCCGCCTCGAGGACCTCCTCCAGGGTGACCCCCCGGGCCTTGGCGATAAACTGGTACTTGCGGCTTTCGAGCTCGCCGAGATGATCGCATAGAATCGCCTCCACCAGGCTCCCCTCCATCCCGAGAATCCTGACCTGCTTCAGGAGGCACTCCTGGAGATTGCGCGAACCGACCCCCGGCGGATCGAAGTCCTGGACGGCAGCGAGGATCTCGGCAACCCTTTGGGGATCGACCCCGATCCCCGACGCGATTTCTTCCAGATTCGCCCGGAGATAACCGTCTTCGTCGATGTTGCCGATGATCTCGGCGGCGATGGCGCGATCGCCTTCCCTGATTGGAGACAGGTTGAGCTGCCATAGCAGATGATCGGTCAGTGTGCCGCGTTTGGTCAGCAGGTTTTCATACGAAGGGCGGTCGTCTTCGTCCTCGTAGGAGTCGGCGACCGACCCCCCCAGGTTGTAACCCTCGAGATAGGTCTGCCAGTCGATATCGTCGAGCCCCTCGCTCTCCCCCTTCAACTCCTTGACCTCCTCGGAAGGAGGAAGCTCCTCCCCTGCGAGTTCGACGAACTCTTCCTTTTCTTCGGAGACGTCTGTGGCCTCTTCCAGAACGGGATTTTCCTCCAGTTCCTGGGTAACGACATCGACGAGCTCCATGCGTGAGAGCTGAAGGAGCTTGATCGCCTGCTGCAGTTGGGGCGTCATGACCAACTGCTGGCTGAGCTTCAGTTGTTGGCGGATTTCCAGAGCCATTCTGTCCTATCGCGTGTTTGGTCAGTAGCTGGTGACTAGTGACTGATGACTGGTGACTGGATGAGTTGCCAGGCGCCGCCACCGAACTTAAAGTCTGAACTTCTCTCCCAGATAGATCTCCCTGGCCCGGGGACTGGCGGCTACCTGAGCGGGTTCGCCGAACTCCAGAATTTCCCCCTGGTTGAGGATGTACGCCTGGTCGCACACCACGAGGGTCTCACGCACGTTGTGATCCGATATCAGAATGCCGATATTGCGTTCCCTGAGTTCGGCGATGATGTTCTGAATATCCATGACGGCAATGGGATCGATCCCCGCGAACGGCTCGTCGAGAAGGATGAAGGACGGTTCGGTCACCAGCGCCCGGGCGATTTCGACCCGTCGCCGCTCCCCCCCGGAAAGGGCGTAACCGTAGGAGCGTGCGACATGAGTGAGTCGAAACTCCTCAAGAAGTTCGTCTTTTTTCAGTTGCCGCTCCCTGTTGGAGGTCCCCATCGTCTCGAGAATCGCCAGGAGGTTCTGCTCAACGGTCAGCTTGCGAAAAACCGATGCTTCCTGTGCCAGATAACTGATCCCTGCCCGCGCTCTCTGATACATCGGCAGAGCCGTGATGTCGCGCCCGTCCAGAAGGACGCGACCGCTGTCCGGGCGGATCAGGCCGACCACCATGTAAAAGGAGGTCGTCTTTCCCGCTCCGTTGGGTCCGAGAAGCCCGATGACCTCGCCGGAGGAGACGGAGAGATCGACCTGGTGCACAACGCGGCGCCCCTTGTACGATTTGCAGAGCCCTTCGGCGGTCAGTCGACGTTCCATCAACGATCGCCCTTGGGATGGAAAACGGCCCTCACCCTCTCATCGCCGCTGCCGCGCACGACGCTGCGCTCCTCTTCGAGAAAGACGATGATCTCCTCGCCGGAGATGAAATCGTCGCCCTGGTGGACCCGGGGGGCGCCGGTGAGGACGATCCTGGCCTCATGGCGAAAAAAAACGCCGCGATCCCCGGTGGCGACTCGCTCGCCTTGCACGATGCGCACGTTTCCCACGGCTTCGACACGCTCGACATCACGGCTTTCGGGGTGCAGAAAAAGCGTCATCCGGTTTGAATAGATCGTCAAATCCCCCTGGGTTGCGACGACCCGGCCGATGAAATTCACCCGCCCGGTGACGTCCTCGACCTCCAGACGATCGGCGGCAACGTCGACCGGAAGATCGCGCTGAAACTTATCGGCCCCCGTCTGTGCAAGAGCAGGCCCGCTGATCATGACGAGAAGAAAAAACAGAATGGGGAGCTTCACCTTTTGTCCCCCTTTTCCGTGCTCCAGCGTCCCTTGATGTCGTCGAGCAGAACAAACGTGTGGTCACGAAGACTGAGTCGCATCCCCTTGCCCGTCAGCTCCATCGTCTCCGAGACGATTCGCACCGGCTCCTCGCTGCGGATCTGCGCCTCGGAATCGTAGAAGCGGGCGCGGTCGGTGTAGAAAGAATAGCCTGCAGGACTCACGAGCACCACGTCTCCAAAAACCTCGACCTCGCCCACCTCCGAATAAAAGGCTCCCTCTCGCGCCGTCAGGAGAACATCGCCGTGACCTTCGAGATCGAAGAAGGTCATGCGGATGTTTTCGATGTGCGTCACGCCGTCGCCCACCATGTGCTGCGCGGAATCGGCCAGCAGAGTCCAGCGTCGAATCCCGTCGCGGGTCTCCGTGTAGTGGATCTCGTGAAGAACGAGATCGACATCTTTGGGGAGGGTGGCTATGGTCTCCTCGGAAACCCTCTCGCGCTGGTTGATCACAATAGCTGCAACCAGTACCCCGGAAAGGATGAGGATGGCAAGACCCAGAAGATGACGGATGGAGAGTCTTTCAAACATAAGCGGACTCAGTATACCACTGGCCATCCGGCGTGTAAAGGCGATTCTATTTTCTTGGCACGAGATTTGAAAAGGACCTTCATCCTTCGAAATACCGTGCCGTGACATCCTCCCATCTGCCGCTTGTACGCAGAATGAAATCGCACACTTCCCTCACCGCGCCGCGCCCTCCGGGACGGCGGGTGATGTAGTGGACGTGAGGCTTGATCTCCTCGACCGCGTCCGCAACGGTAGCCGAAAACCCGACTCTTCGCAGAACTGGAAGGTCGATCAGGTCGTCTCCGACGTATGCGACCTCTTCATCACACAGGCCAAGGCGCGATATCACCTCCTGGTAACGCGGAAGCTTCTCCTTGGCCCCCTGGATCACCAGATCGATGCCGAGTTCGTCGGCCCGCACCCGGGTGACCTCAGAGGTGCGGCCGGTGATGATTCCAATCTGCAGACCGGCGCGCTGCAGCATCTTCAGGCCATGTCCGTCCTTGACGTCGAAGGCCTTGGTCTCCACTCCGTCGGCATTGTAGACGATACGTCCGTCGGTCATCACGCCGTCGACGTCGAGCAGCAGCAACTTCAACCGCCTGAGTTTCTCCTGCATCAAACCACCCCCGCCTTGAGCAGATCGTGCATGTGAATAATGCCGACCGGAATCTGCGCCTGATCCTCCTCAAAAACGAAGAGGGAGGTGATTGTGTGGGTCTCCATCAACTGCAGGGCCTTGGCCGCAAGATTCGAGCGCAGTATGCGCTTGGGATTGCGGGTGATGAGCTTGCCGATGGGAGACTCCAGGACCTCGAATCCCTTCTCCAGAGATCGCCTCAGGTCTCCGTCGGTGAAGACCCCGATCAGCGCTCCGGAGGCGTCGCGCACTCCGGTGATTCCGAGCTTCTTGCTGGTGATCTCGAAGAGGGCGACCTTGAGCGGCGTGTGCTCATCGACCATGGGGATGTCGCGCCCCGAGTGCATCAGGTCTTCCACACGCAGCAGCAGCTTGCGTCCGAGAGCGCCGCCCGGATGAAAAAGAGCGAAGTCTTCTTCCCGAAAGCCGCGGCGCTCCAGAAGAGCGACGGCCAGGGCGTCGCCGAGGGCGAGGGTCACGGTGGTGCTGGCCGTGGGGGCGAGCCCCAGGGGGCAGGCCTCTTCCCGCACGGAGATGTCGAGAAAAACGTCGCCTGCACGTGCAAGGGGGCTTGCGGGGTTGCCGGCCATGGCGATGAGCGGAAGCCCCATGCGCTTGATCACGGGCAGAATCCGCACGATTTCCTCGGTCGTTCCGGAGTTGGAAACGGCGATGACCACGTCCCCTTTCATCAGCATTCCCAGATCGCCGTGAATTCCCTCGGCCGGATGCAGAAAGAGGGTCGGTGTCCCGGTGGAGGCCATTGTGGAGGCGATCTTCTGACAGATCAGGCCCGATTTGCCCATGCCGGTGATTACCACCCTCCCCTGACAGGAAAGGATCATCTCCACGGCTCGCTCGAAGTCGCCGTTGATCCGCTCGGCCAACGCCAGAACCGCCTCGGCCTCGATCTGAAGTACGCGTTTTGCTGTGTTGATCATAGAAACCTCAGGTATAAGGTGAAAGGATAAAGGTGGAAGGAAAACGTCCTTATCCCTTTAACCTTTATCCTTCATCCTTTTTTTACAATTGCATCGATCGCCATCACCTGCTCGAGCATTCCCCGAAGATCCTTCAGGTAGAGGGAGTTGGGGCCGTCGCACAGGGCTCTTTCCGGGTCTTCGTGCACCTCCCAGAAAAGGCCGTCGATCCCCGTGGCGACGGCAGCGCGGGAGAGGGCTCCGACGAACTGACGCTGCCCTCCTGAGGAGGTGCCGGCTCCTCCGGGAAGTTGAACGGCGTGCGTGGCATCGAATATGACAGGGCAGCCGGTCTCGCGCATGATCGGCAGCGATCGCATGTCGACCACAAGGTTGTTGTAGCCGAAGGAGGCGCCGCGCTCGGTCAGAAGGATGTGATGATTGCCCGTCGACTCGATCTTGCCGACGGCATTTCTCATGTCCCAGGGGGCGAGAAACTGCCCCTTCTTCACATTGACGATCCGGCCGGTCTTCCCCGCGGCGATCAGCAGATCGGTCTGCCTCGAAAGAAAAGCGGGGATCTGAAGAATATCAAGGACTTCGGCGGCACGCTCCACCTGGGAGATGTCGTGGATGTCCGAGACGACAGGGACGTCGAGCTCGCGCTTGATCCGGGCCAGGATGCGAAGCCCTTCCTCCATCCCCTGCCCCCGGTAGCTTGTGACCGAGGTGCGGTTCGCCTTGTCGTAAGAAGCCTTGAAGACGAAACCGATCCCCAACTCTTCCGTCAGCCTCTTGAGATATTCGGCGATGCGAAAGGTGAGCTTCTCTTCCTCGACGACACAGGGGCCGGCAATCAGTACCAGGGGGCGCCTTCCGCCGAAGGTGACGGAGCCGGCGCAGACTTCACGTATCATTTGATCTATTTCTCCCCGCGCTGCTTGAGGCAGGCGCCGATGAACGATTCGAAAAGAGGATGTGGAGCCATGGGGCGGGAGCGGAATTCAGGATGGAACTGACATCCGAGAAACCAGGGGTGGTCCGCGATTTCCACGATCTCCACCAGATCGCCATCGGGGAAAACCCCCGAAAAGGTCAATCCGGCATCCTGCAGGCCCTTGCGATAGTGGTTGTTGAATTCGTAACGATGACGATGCCGCTCCGAGATGTTCTCCTGGCCATAGATGCGCCGCGCGAGCGAACCTGACGAAAGACGGCACGGATAGGCGCCCAGCCGCATCGTTCCCCCCTTGCGGGTGAGGCTCTTCTGCCCTTCCATGATGTGGATGATAGGGTTGGCGGCGTCCTGCCGGAACTCGGAGGAATACGCACCCTCGATGCCGCACACGTTGCGGGCGAATTCGACCACGGCCATCTGCATCCCCAGACAGATCCCGAAGAACGGGACGGCGTTTTCCCTGGCGTAGCGAATGGCGGCGATCTTCCCCTCGCTGCCGCGCTCTCCGAAACCGCCGGGAACGAGAATGCCGTCGACATCGTCGAAAGCGCCGTTGATTCCGTGGCGCTCGAGCGCCTCGGAATCGATGTATCTCAAACGCACCCGGCAATCGTTTCCGATGCCGCCGTGGATCAGCGCCTCTGCGAGCGACTTGTAGCTCTCGGTCATCTCGACGTACTTGCCGACAATCCCGATGGTCGTCTCCGAAGCCGGCTCTTTGACGCGCTTGACGATCCTCTCCCAGGGGGTGAGGTCCGGAGCCTTGGTCCAGATGTTGAGAAAATCGATGATGCGCTCGTCGAGCCCCTGCTCGTGGAGCGCCGCAGGGACCTCGTAGATCGATTCGACGTCGCGGGCGGTGATGACCGCCTCTTCGCGCACGTTGCAGAAAAGGGCGATCTTGGCCTTCATGTCACGGGGGATCTCGCGGTCGCAGCGGCACAACAGGATATCGGGCTGAATGCCGATTTCGCGCAGTTCCTTGACCGAATGCTGCGTCGGCTTCGTCTTGAGCTCTCCCGCCGTGGGGATGTAGGGGACGAGGGTGAGATGGATGTAGAGGACGTTCTCGTGTCCCCGGTCGGTGCGGAATTGGCGGATCGCCTCAAGAAAGGGGAGCGACTCGATATCGCCGACGGTCCCCCCGACCTCGACGATGGCGATGTCGGCCCCGCTCGCATTGTCGAGGATCTTGCTCTTGATCTCGTTGGTGATATGGGGAATGACCTGCACCGTCCCCCCCAGGTAGTCGCCCCGCCGCTCTTTCCGAATGACCGAATCGTAAACCTGGCCGGTGGTGAAGTTCGATTTGCGGGTGAGAGTCGCCGAGGTGTAGCGTTCGTAGTGGCCCAGGTCGAGGTCGGTTTCGGCGCCGTCGTCGGTGACGAAGACCTCTCCGTGCTGGAAAGGGCTCATCGTGCCGGGATCGACGTTGATGTACGGATCCATCTTCTGCATCGCCACAGTAAGACCCCGGGCCTCCATCAGGGCGCCGATGGAAGCGGCCGCCAACCCTTTTCCCAGAGAAGAGACCACCCCGCCGGTGATGAACAGAAACTTGGTTTTCATGGGGACTCCTTGCCCGGATTGAGCGGAAGAACGGCCAGTCCGGGGGAAATTAAGCCTGGAATACTACATCTGCGAAGCCCAAAAGGGAAGATCAAAATCCGTCGCCACAACGCTGAAGCGAGGCTCTGACATGATTCAGGTCTTCGGGAGTATCGACCCCCTGCGAGACGAGGTCCGTCGCAACGACCCGGATGCGGTAGCCATGCTCCAGAGCGCGCAGTTGTTCGAGCTTCTCCAACTCCTCCAGCGGGGTGAGGGGAAGACGCGGATAGGCCAGGAGGAAATCGCGCCGATAGACGTATAGCCCGATGTGCTTGAACGCCCCTCCACGCCGGATGAAATCGGAAACATCGATGTCCCTCGGGCAGGGGATGGATGCCCGGGAGAAGGTTAGGGCGAAACCACGAAGATCGGTCGTCACCTTGACGACATTGGGGTTCGCGAACTCCTCCACCGTGGAGATTGGGGACTTCAACGTCCCCATGGGGATGGCGGCGTCTTCGCGCAAGGGAGCCACCGCCGCCTCGATCATCCGCGGATCGATGAGGGGTTCGTCCCCCTGAACGTTCACGACCAGTTCGGCATCGATGCGCTCGGCCACCTCCGCCAGACGGTCGGTGCCGGTCGGATGATCGTCACGCGTCATCTGCACTTCCCCGCCGAAAGCGCGAACCGCCTCGACGATGCGCGCATCGTCGGTGGCGACGATCACCCGGTCGACGGCGCGGCACAGGGCCGTCCTTTCGTAGACCCTCTGGATCATCGGTTTGCCAAGGATGTCGGCAAGAGGCTTGCCCGGGAATCGGGTCGACGCGTAGCGAGCGGGGATGATGGCGGTGACGCGCATATGAACGTGAGGTTCCTTTCGGGAGATTGCAGTCAGACGAAAAAACGCCCATCTGCGGATCGGGCCTGCCCTCCCACCTCCCATGAAGGAGGTGCGGCGACCCCGGAAGGGGGCTGCGGGGGAGAGGCGGTCAGGCGCCTTGCATCTGGGCATTTCTCGCTCGCGGGAAAGCTGCTCAGCGTGAGGTAGGGTAATGAATTCGGCGGGATTAGTCAAGGCGCACAACAGGATGAAACCGGTGCGGCAGGCGGCGCCGTTTTCACGTGCAGTTCGTCTTCGGCGCTCCTCATGTCATGCAGATTCAAACCTCTTCCTCATCGGAGGCCAGAGGCAGATCGAAAGTCACCGTCGTCCCGATTCCGGGGCGACTCTCGACCCGTATCGTGCCTGCGTGGGCCTCGACGATGCTCCTGACGATACTCATGCCGAGACCGATGCCTCCGACCGCCCGGTTGGAGGTGTCGACGCGATAGAACTTGTCGAAGATACGTTCCATCGCCTCGGGTGACATTCCGATCCCCTGATCGCTCACCGATATGCGGTAGCGATCTTCCCTGCTTTCGCCGCACAACCTGATCAGAGACTCGTGCGCGGAATATTTGACGGCGTTGCTCAGAAGATTTTCCAGCACCTGACCGATCTTCTCGCGATCGACCCGAATCCTTGCCTTCGGATCGTTCAGCACGACCTGAAAGTGATGAGTCCGGATGCTGCGCATCAGCGGCGTCACCTGACTGAGGATCTCCCGGGCGCTCCACAGACGGCGATTGAGTCTCAGCCCCTGGCCCGCTTCGATGCGGGCAATATCGAGCAGGTCGTTGATCAGACGCCCGAGGGCCACCGATTTTTCATGGATGTAGTTCAAAAACTCCTTTTGTTCCAATGCAGACAGCCCCGGGAGGAGGAGGAGCTCGGAAAACCCCTGGATCGAGGTCAAGGGGGTGCGAAGTTCGTGAGCGGCCGTCGAAATGAACTCGGTCTTCATCTGATCGATCTGCCGGTCGCGGGTGCGGTCCTGAAGCGAAACGACTCTTCCGGCAACTTTGCCGCTAGGTTGCCGGATCGGAGAAGTGCGGGCCTGCAGAATTCGCGTTCCGCCCGCGGCCGTGTTCAATACAAGATCGCGGGATCCGTTCTGCAGCATAGGGATCGCCTCTCCGCATATCTCAATCAGGACATCCTCGATCGGACGGCCGAGAACTTCTTCGGCATCGATCTCAAGAAGGTCTTCGGCGGCGGCGTTGAGAAGCAGGATCCGTCCGGCGGGATCAGCCACCAGCAGGCCATCTGCCACCGAACTGACGATGGCATCGATTTTGTCCCGTTCTTCTTGCGCAGACGCCAGCGCGCGTCTGAGGCTTTCCTCCGCCCGCAGGCGTTCACTGATGTCCCGGGCGACGACCAGGATATACGAGTCGTCATCGAAGCGATCGACGCAAAGAGTCATCTCCACGGGGAAACTCGTCCCGTCGGAGCGGCACATGACCGTCGTGAGCAACCCGTCCAGACACCCCTCCTCGGGCCATTGAAGGTGTTCCAGATTGATCACCTCTTCGAGGGCGATTCCACGGATATTTTCATGACCGAGTTGGCGCGAAGCCATCAGATTGACATCGACGATTTCAAAGGAGGGAAGGCGAGCCAGAAGGATCAGATCGTGGGTGTGGTCGAGAAGGGCGCGGAAACGCTCAAGCTCATCGAGCCTGCTCTGCAGTTCGGGATAGTAATTTTTCCGGAAGGAGCGCTCGCCCAGGCCGATCAGCCGATCCCGCAAGATCTCCGATTTGCCCCTCTCAGAGCGCTTCCTCATACAGGACCCTCCGATCTCGTTGAACAACGGATTTCTGCATCAGGTTCTTCGTTCGGAAAACGGACTCAATGGATGAGATTGAGAGAAAACTCCTTTCCAGGAGGATATCACAGGAGGAAAAATATTTACCGCTGAAGCAAGACGCAGATGAAATGAAAGGAAAACCCTGAGAAGGAGTGCCCGTGCAGATGGAAAGTCGAATCGGCTTCAGGAAGGGGTGATGGACGGACGGCCGCAATCGGGACAGTACTGCCAGTCTCCGCCCAGCGAGGTCCCGCAGGAGCATGACCTCGAGGAGGGATCCTGATGTCGGCGAAAGCGCAGAAAGAGCAGAACGGCGAAGGCGACTGCGTTGAGGGCGAGAAGACTCATGCCCGTGGGTCCGAGCGTCATGAACGTTCCCATGCTGCACCGGCCGCAGCAGTACGCCCAGGTGTTGTAGACGAGAACGGCCACGACCATGACGCCGAACAGGATCATGACTTCTCTGGCAAGTGCGGTGAACCCTTTTCTCTTCATGGCAGAGCCACCTCCACCCGGCGGCCGCACCAGGGGCAGAAAGAGCGCCAGCCGTCGATGCGGCGACCGCAGCCGCCGCATCCGGTTTTCAGAATCGTGCGGCACCGGGGGCACAGGATCCAGTCCTCCTCCACGACCTGGGCGCACCCCGGACATTTGCCGGTTCCAAGGGCAGGCTCAGAGGCATTCTCCACTTCGGCCAGAATGGCATAAGCGAGAATAGCAAAGAGAAGAAGGAATAGAAGGACCATGACAAATCCTCAGCCGCACGCTCTTTTGAGCGGTGAAGCGGTCTGCTCGAGGGTATCTTCCTCGATGCAGCCGTCCCGCAGAACGACCGTGCGGTGAAACCAGGAGCGGTTTTCCGCGTTGTGGGTGACCATGACGATGGTTTGCCCCTCGTCGTTGAGTTCCTGAAGAAGGCCCATGATCTCCTTGGAAGTCGTGGTATCGAGACTGCCGGTCGGCTCATCGGCCAGCAGCAGCGGAGGTCGGTTCACCAGGGCGCGGGCAATGGCCACACGCTCCTGCTCTCCCCCGGAGAGCTGATTGGGGAGGTGTTTCTCCCTTTCGGAGAGGCCGACCCGCGCCAGGACGGCCCGCGCCCTCTCCTTCTTTTCCGAAGCCTTCATACGCTTCACCGCCAGAGGAAGCATGACGTTCTCCAGCGCGGTCAGGTACGGAACGAGGTTGAAGGACTGAAAGACGAAACCGAGGTATTCGCGCCGGAAATCGGCCAGACGCTCTCCGGAAAGGGCGTACAGGTCGATGCCGTCGACGGTGATCTTCCCCGCCGACGGATGACACAGCCCGCCGAGGATGGAGAGAAAGGTGCTCTTGCCCGACCCCGACTGGCCCATGACTCCGAGAAAGGTCCCCTCGTCGACGGCCAGATCGAGCCCCCGAAGGGCATCGACCCGCTCCGCGCCAGTGATGTAGCTCTTCTGAAGCCCTGAAATATCGATAAATGCCATTTTTTTTATCCCGTTCTTTTGAATTGTAGTTTTTGAATTCAATTCAAAATTCAAAATTCAGAATTCAAAATTGTCTTTACAGTGCACGAAGCGCTTCCGTCGGATCCATCCGGCTGGCGTGCAGGGCCGGGTAGAACGATGCCGCGGCGCCGACCAGAAGGGCCAGCAGGATGGAGGCTCCTCCGAGCGGTGCGCTCCAGACGAGATAGGTGTGGTGCTCGGCGAGAAAGGGGAGTATCGCCCCTGCCGCCCCCATCCCGACCAGATAGCCGAGCAGCCCTGACAGAAGGCTTACCCACGAGGCCTCCATGAGGATCAGCCCCACAACGTGGCCGCGCCGGAAACCGAGCGCCCGGAAGATGCCGATTTCTCTGGTGCGCTCGTTCACAGACCCCATCATGGTGACGAAGACGACGAGAGCCCCGATGAGGATAACGACCCCCGCCACCCCGAAGGTGAAGATCCTGAACTGATCGAGAGCGTGCATGCGGCTCGCCACGACCTGCTGAATGGCGCTGACCCGAACCCCCGGGAGAACCTCGGAGATCTGGGCGACCATCACCTCGACCGGACAGTCACCGCACAGAGCGGCAACCTCCACCAGTGAAACCTCTCCCTCTTTGCCGAACAGACCCTGCGCGGCGCCGAGAGTCGAGATAAGCAGATGGTCGTCCTGGGAGCCGGTCTCGTGCAGAATTCCTGTCACGACAAACTCCTCGCCTTTTATCTCGACAAGGCTGCCGATGCCGAGGCCTAGTTGCCGGGCGGCGGCAACGCCGACGATCAGTTCATCCTCGGCACTCATCGTGCGCCCTCTCACCGTCCACCAGCGCTTCATGACGAACTCTACCTCGGGATCGACCCCCATGAGCATCGCTCGGGAATTCCCCACATCTACCGCGCCCAGGACCTTGGGAGCCACCAGGGCGATGTTGCGCGCCTCGGGGATCTGACGAATTTTCGGCAGGTCGCTTTGCAGGATCTTTTTCGGGTCGACCGAAACGCCCCCCAGGGTGATCCCGCCGTAGGAAAGCGAAAGTTCGTCGGTTTTCGGGGTAAGAAGGATGTTCGCCCCGTAAACGTCCATCTTGTGTTCGGCGTCCATCGTCAGCGACGACGTCAGAGAAAGCAGCGTCACCACGGTGGCCACCCCGATGAGCAGACCGGCCACCAGGAAGGCCATGCGCGATTTGCGACGCCGCAGATTATTGAATGCAATGGTGCTGAGTTTCACGAAAAACCTCCGTCAGAATCCGCTTGAGCGGCTCTCAATTCCCCTTGAAGTACCATGCGCCCTGGCCGATGTCGGCCACGGCGATGACGAGATTGCTGCCGACGATCGTACGCTCCAGGGGCGCGGGGTTGCACCCGCCCTTGACCTCGTTGACCTGGTCGGAACGGAAGCGCATGTTGCAGGCGTTGCAGACCATAAAGTCCCCTTCCTGGCGATACCCCTGGTTGTATCTGTAGCAAACATCGCAGGTGTCAAAGGCGGCCCTTACCACGCCGTCGTTGCTTTTGACGACAAAAAAGCGCACATCCGTTCCATCGCTGCGGATCGTGAAGAAATGCGCTTTTCCGTCGCTCACCTGCGCCAGGGGAATGCTTACCCGCCCCTGATCGGCACTGACGACTTTCGCGCTCTGTCTTCCATCCGACGAACCACCCCCAATGTAAGCATAGGCCAGTCCGGCGACAATAACGAGGCAGATCACGACCGCCACCAGCGGCAGAGGGCTGCGCTTGGCGGGTTGCTCGAACTGTGACTTCTTGTCTTCTCGTTCCATGTTCATTCCTTTCACTTTATCCGCAGCAGGAGCATCCAGCGTTCGCGGATCGCAGAGCCGGATCGAAGACCTCGACGGCAGTGTTCTCAGAAAGATTGCGGTACCAGCGCTCAAGATTCATCCGTGCCTGATCGCGAGGAAGTCCTCCCTGGCTCATCTGCTCCTGAACGAGTCGCTCGATGAGCAGGCCTTCCCGAATGCGGCGGGAAATCTGCTCCTGTCCCCCGAACTGCTCTGTGAACGCTTGGAAATCAGGGATTTCGGCGCGCATCTCCTCGAGTTCTGCCGCCACCTCGTCGTCCTGAATGATCAAGCTTCGACGATCGGCTTCGCCGAGAAGCGTCTCGCGTTGCACCACGTTCTCCCAGACAAGGAGTTTTATGGACTCAAGCGGCATCTGGGCATGCTGGGGCGGCAGGGTCGCTCTCAGGGTCTCGACCTCATGGTCAAAATCGGCTCGCGAAACGAGACGCCCGCCGATGCGCCCGACGTAATCGGCCGAAAGGCGCTGCGCTTCGGACTGCAGTTCCTGCAAGGCTTCGAGCGAGACTGCGTTTTGAGGAAAGGCGCGGTAACCGGCTCGCGTGACCACGGCTGCAATGCGTTCAACATCGATACGGGCCGGATCGAATTCGACCCGCATGCGTCCGGTCAGAACGTTCACATTCGCCTTGCCGACACCGTCGACGGCGCTGAGGGCTCGTTGTACATTTGAAACGCAGGCTGCGCAGGTGATGTCCTGAACGATAAACTCGGCCTCGCGCGAGAAGGCCCTCTTCGACTCCCCGAAGAAAGCAGTTGCCGAAGCGAGAGCAAGTGTCGTAACGAAAACTGCCGCCAATAGAATGATTCTGTTGCCCATTTACGATATCCTCCGGGGACGTGGGTTACGGAGCTTCTGTATTCAGGGTTCGTGCCAAAGTGGAGAAGCTCCCAATTTGGTGAGACTTTACCGTGTTTCAAAAAAATTAGAAAGAATTATTGTGGAATATTCTCCGGGAGAGTGGGGGATATTCTACATCCTGGTTCGGCTCTCCACAGCATTCCCTGTCATGGACGCAACCGATCGGGGAGACGTTTTGCCTTGTCTGGTTGGTTGGGACTTCAATTTAATGAAAATAGCGATGCCGCCCGATTATAGCTTCGATGCACCTCAAAAAACAAGACCGCCAAGGTAATCAAATTGCCTGCGTTGATTGCATTGGACACTTGAGTTCATCGAAGCCTGATCTATTCTTGACGAAGGAATATTTTCAGATGGATGATCAAAGACCCCAGGAGATTCGATATGGCATACAAAGGGACGATCGGCATTCTGACCGGCGGCGGCGACGTACCGGGCCTCAACCCCGCCATACGTGGGGTAACCTTCCGGGCGCTGCGCGAAGGATACAAAGTCATCGGGATACGACGCGGATGGGCGGGGCTCGTCGAACTGGTGCGCGACCCCGAGGCCGACAACAGTGCACACATCCAGATCCTCAACCAGGATATCGTCAACAAGGCGGGACGGACCGGCGGTACATTCCTGCATACCTCCCGGACCCGACCGAGCCACCTCCCGAAGAACGTCCTGCCCGAGCACCTTCGAGACAGCTACACCGACGAGATCAACGACCTCACCCCCGAGGTGCTGAAAAATCTCGAATTTCTCGGCATCGACTTCCTCATTCCCATCGGCGGAGACGACACCCTGAGCTATGCGGGGCGGCTTCACAAGGAAGGTGTCAAGATCGTGGCGATCCCAAAGACGATGGATAACGATGTTCCTGGGACCGATTACTGCATCGGTTTTTCCACCTGCGTCACCCGGACCGTCGAACTCACGCACAAGCTTCGCACCACCGCCGGCTCCCACGAGCGCTATCTGGTGCTTGAAGTCTTCGGCCGATACGCCGGATTCACCGCGCTGCTGCCGACCCTGGCCGGGGCGGCTGACCGGTGCATCATCCCGGAGCACACCTTTGACATCGAACATCTGGCGGAGCTTCTGACCGCCGACCGCAACCGGCATCCGAGCAAATATTCGGTCGTTCTCATCTCCGAGGGGGCGAGGATGCTGCACGAGGAGGATATGTCTTTCGAAGGGGCTGAAAAGGACCAGTACGGCCACCGCAAACTCGGCGGCATTGGCGACAAGGTGGCGGCCAAACTCAAGGAACTCTCTCCCAAATACAACAATGGTCACCGCATCAACGTCGTCAGCCAGCGCCTCGGCTACCTGGTGCGCTGCGGCGACCCCGACGCCTTCGATTCCATCGTGCCGATGGCCTTCGGCAACATCGCCTTCGACCTTGTCCGCTCAGGCACCTCGGGGCGCCTGGTGAACATGCACAATGGCGTGTACGACACCACCAGTCTCGACGTCATTACCGGACATCACAAGGTGGTCGACGTGGAGAAATATTATGATATCGAGCGGCTGCGCCCCGCCTACGATTCATTCATGCGCCAACCGTTCTTCATCATGACGAGCGATTATTGAGACCTGGATGCGTGAGGAGTTGGGAGTAAGGAGAAAAAAGCAAAGCTTCTTTTGCTTGAGAATTCACTCCTCACTCCTCACTCCTCACTCCTCACTCCTCACTCCTCACTCCTCACTCCTCAGTCCTCAGTCCGCACTCCTGGCTCCTGGCTCCTGGCTCCTGGCTCCTGACTCCTGACTCCTGACTCCTGACTCCTGACTCCTGACTCCTGATTTTACCTTTGACCTTTCGCTCCCTTCCCGCTACCTTGACAGTTCAATTGTTCATTTGATCCGCTGACGGCGTTTTCCAATGACCTCCTCCTACAAGGCAAATCCTTCCCCCTCGCGCGTCGTGCTGCTGCTGTGCTTTGCGGAGATCCTCAGCATGACGGGGTTCGCCTCCTGGCCGGCCCTGATCCCTCTGATGAGGAACGAATGGGGGATCACAAATTCGGAGGCAGGGCTGGTCAGCGGCGTCTTTTTCGCGGGGTACATGGCCGCGGTCCCCCTCCTGGTGGGGCTCACCGACCGCATCGATGCCCGCCGCATCTACCTGACCGCCACCGCCCTCGCCTTCACCGGCAGCCTCGGCTTCGCCCTCTTCGCGCAGGGGCTCGCCTCGGCGATCTTCTTTCAGGCCATGGTGGGGATGGGGCTTGCGGGCACCTACATGCCGGGGCTGAGGATCCTGACGGACAACTATCGCGGCCCCACCCAGAGCCGCGCCATCGCCTTCTATACCGCGAGCTTCGGATTCGGCACCACCGGCTCGCTCCTGCTCGCAGGAGCCCTGGAGACCGCAGGGTGGCAATGGGTCTTTGCCGCCGCGGCAGTGGGGCCGATCATCGCCGGTCCCCTCGTTTTTTTCTATTTCCCCCCCAGACCTCCCGTGTCGACAGGAATGCATCCGACGGCGATCTTCGACTTCCGTCCGGTATTTCGAAACCGCAGCGCCATGGGATACATCCTCGGCTATGCCGCCCACTGCTGGGAACTCTTCGGTCTACGCTCCTGGATGCCCGCTTTTTTTGCCTTCAGCCTGGGGCTCGGCGCCGCTGCCGGCGACGGCGCGGGCTTTCTCTTCGGCGCCGCCGCTCTGGCGGCATGGATCAATCTGCTCGGACCCGTCGCGAGCATTCTCGGCAACGAAGTCGCCGTAAAGCGCGGCCGCCGAAGGACCGTTCTGACAATGATGAGCCTGTCGGGAGGGGTCGCCTGCATTGTCGGTTTCAGCGCCCCGCTTCCCATTGTCATCGTTTTCGTGCTGATGACGCTCTATTTTCTCCTGGTCATGGGGGACTCGGCGGCGCTCACCGCGGGGCTGGTCGCGGCGGCCGAACCGGGGCGCAAAGGGGCCTCCATGGCCCTGCATTCTCTCTTCGGCTTTGGTGCAGGCTTCGCCGCGCCACTGGCTTTTGGCGCCATTCTCGATCTGGCAGGGGGGAATGAGAGGGTTTCGGCCTGGGGGCTGGCTTTCATCAGCCTCGGGATCTGGAGCCTTTTCGCTGCCTTTTTCACTCTCCTGAAAAGGCAGCGGACGCACGTGGAGATTGATTGATTCTATCCTCCTCTTCACCACCCCCCATCCACCATTCCACGGCAAAGAACACCGGCGTCAGAGCGGCGCGCACGACGGAGCGAAGCGTTTCACTCTTCGCGATCCGACTCGCCAGCGGTGGGCTGAGGCGAAGATAGAGCTCGTTGAACATGCGGCCCCAGCGGTTCGAGAGAAGGACCTCGTCCCGAAACTGGCGCAGGACGGCCACCCTGGGATGAAGTTCGGAGCCGAAAGCGGCGGTGGCGATAAAGCACCCTCCCCCGCCTCCTTTTCCGACAGGAATCGAAGCGCTGTC
>JARFUG010000018.1:15053-18673 GCA_029289095.1 Desulfuromonadales bacterium | reverse complement strand
TGGCGATAAAGCACCCTCCCCCGCCTCCTTTTCCGACAGGAATCGAAGCGCTGTCTCCATGAAGCGAAGACGAACCCGGGACGGCGACCGTCACTTCTTGCGAATAATCGGATGGGCCGGTCAGCGCATGGACCGCGCGCACCCGGTAGCTGTAGGTTTTGCCTCCCTCCACACCGCCATCGAAATAATCAATACTGTCTTCGGGCAGGTCGACGATTTTCTGAAAGGCCCCTCCCCCTAATCGACGTTCAATTTCGTACCCCGACTCCACCTGGGAGTGATCTTCCCAGCTCAGAAGGATTCCCCCTTGATCGAGGTCGGCCTGTAGATTCTGCGGCTCAAGGGGAGGGATGAGGATCCCCGCCTCGTTCGACCAGACGGATGCTCCGGCGCCCGTCGTCGCCCGCACGCGGTAGGAAAAGGCGCTCCCTTCGCGATCGGAGGCGCCCTCGTCGCGATAATGCAGGATGGTGGACGGCAGCGTGACGAGCGTCTCGAAATTTCCGGAACCAATTCGGCGCTCTAACTCGAAAGAGCCCGCAAAGCCGGGGCGGATTCCCCACGCGATCTCGAGATGGTCGAAGGAACGACTGATGATTTCAAGTCCGGTTGGCGCCGCGGGCAAATCGGAAGAGGCGAAGAAAAGCGCCTCACCAGCGTCGAGACGGCCGTAGATGACCTTTCCAGTGAGGGCGGGATAGACGAAAGCGCTCTCCAGAAGGAGTTGACGAACCTCCTGCATGGAGAGTTCCGGGTCAAACGACATGAGGAGGGCAGCCGCGCCGGAAACCATCGGGGCGGCCATCGACGTTCCGGAGAGAAAACCGTATTCTCCCCGCTCACGGTGGAGGGTGCTCAAAATTGGCTGGCCGGGAGCGGCCAGGTGCACAGATGTCGCGCCGTAATTGGAGAAAGACGCGAGTTCGTCGTGAGCATCGGTGGCGGCGACCGAAATGATATTGGGGAGGGGGTAGCTTGCGGGATAAAAGGGGGTCGTGTCGTTGTTGCTGCCGGAGTTGCCGGCCGCGGCGACGAAGAGGATTCCGGCGCTTCCCGCCCGCTCGATGGCCTGACGCTCGAAGGTGGACGGCGCGGAGCTTTGGCCGTAGCTGGCGTTGATCACCCGGGCGCCGTTCGCGACGGCGTAATCGATGGCGGCGACGGCATCGGCGATCGTTCCGGAGCCGTTCCCCCCGAGGGTCTTGAGGGGCATGAGGTGAACGGTCCAGTTGACGCCGCTCACCCCGATGCCGTTGTTGCCTACGGCGCCGATAATGCCCGCGACGTGTGTTCCGTGCGAAGAGGGATCATCGTCCATAGGATCGTTGTGCCCGGCGATGAAATTCCACCCCCCGACCATATTGGCGGCAAGGTCCGGATGAAGATAGTCGACCCCCGAGTCGAGGACCGCGACGATGATCGGGTTGCTGCCGGTATGGATATCCCATGCCTCCGGCGCACCGATGTCGGCGCCCGCCGTTCCCCTCTGAGGCCTGTTCTGGGACCCCGAGTAGTTCTGCCCGGTATTTTCCAGATGCCACTGCCGCCCGAAGAGCTGGTCGTTCGGCGTGAGCGCTCGCTGCACAATGTAGTTCGGCTCGACATGTTTCACCCTCGAATTGGCGCGGTAGATGCCGAGCGCTTTCTCGACAGGGATATGGGGAGGGAGCTCCACCAGTTGCGCCCGCTCCGGCAGATGTCTTCGAATCTTCCCCTGCACGCTGCCGTGCAGGGCCGATATCGTCCCGGGAGCCGTTCCTTCGTGAAACTGAACCAGAACTTCTCCTTCCCGATAAGGGGTTTTCTCCTGGAATCCATGCAGATTCGGAGCGAAGACCGGGAAAAAACCGGCGATGAAGATCAAAACTGCAAAGATCTGTCTGCTCATTATTCTTCCTGCCGCGAAGCGCTCGGGACATCCGAGCTAATGACGAACGATCGATACCGGCAGGGTACTCCTGCAGCAGGATCGGTGTCAATCCGGCGAAGGAACCGATTTCATCCAGGAGTAGTGGAAGGGGGGATCAAGGGGTTGCCGGAGGGTCTGCCGTCGGAGGAGGCGGATCGATGGTATTGCAGAAGGGACACCCCCCAGGATGCGCATTTCCCGACGAGCGATTGCTGATTGAGCAGCCAGACGTTGTGGTGGCTTCTGAAATGCGTCGCCCATTTCACCTTCTCTTCAGTCGCTTCGCCGCACAGGTCGACTTCCTCGATCCCCCGATTCGCGAGGTGTTCGCACAGGTAGTGCTGCACCAGGACTCCTGGACGGAAACGGGAGTATTCCCGGTCGAATCCATACTTCAGAAGATAGCTCGTCGACCCGTCTGAAAAGCCGAGCTCGTAGGCGATGTCGCGACCCTGGGTGGTGACGAATCCGACATAGGCGTCGGTTCTCTTTGAGAAGCTCGTGAGAAAAAAGGTGTAGAAGGCCTCGTTCTCGAGGGTGGAGAAGAGACCGGTTCCGTTGGCATGCTGCCATGTCCTGGCGTCGATCCTTTTGAGACGATGGACAGTTTCAGCTTCACCGGGAAGAGGAACGAAATCGAAGCCGAAAGGTCCGAGTCTCGCCAGATTGTTTCTCGACTGCCGGAATCGATGCCTGAAATTCCGCGAGCGCGCGTCGTAATAAGCCCTCCATCCCCCGCGCAGGGAGAGTGCGGGAGAATCGAAGCTGTTCTCGATGTGCCGGGAGACCTCCCTGGTCTGCAGACGCGAACCCGCCGAGGTCTGGGACGTTTCGGCGACATTGATGAGGGAGACCAGGTCGATCTTCTCTCCCCACGCATCGGAAAATGGATGGAGCAGCGCCGCCCGGACGCTTTGCAGATCGCCCGCAGCGCATAGAATCCCGAATCGCGGAGAATGGCCGTTGCTGGCCGAGGAGACCGTCCGCAGGCGGAACCCCTTTCGCACCACATCCGTCCTGAACGCCGGGAAGATCGCCCTGACCCGCTCCTCGTCCCTGACGAGAACCACTCGGATGCCGGTGGGGGCGCAGAAGGCTTCATACCATCCTTCCAGCCAGTCGAAGCGAACGAAAGGATGCTCGCCCCCCCACTCTCGATACAACGCATCCCAGGTTGGCCGGATTTTCCTGACGTCTTTCCAGTGATCCAGCACCTCGAAGGCAAATCGAGCATCCATCTGCGCATACTCCTTTGTCAGGCGGGGCGCCGGGGACCTGTATTCTTCGGATGTGACGAGTATATAAGAGCGTTGGCGCAGGGCAAACGGACGGCGTGCGAATGTTCGGACAGGAGGGACGAAAAACAGTTCACCAAATCGATTGACTCTTGCGCAAAGAATGTTAGAGATCGAACCAGGAAACGAATCAGCGAATACCAATGAGAAGGGATAGACCATGAAAAAACTTTTTCTTTGTACAATGCTGATTCTCGCCACCGCCTCGATCGCCGTCGCCGATCTCCGTAACAGCGTCTGGGGAGACGACGAGGCCGCCGTGCGGGCTCGGGAGCGGGGCTCCTTCCATTCTGCCTCGTACCCGGAAGAGGGGCTCAAGGCGCTGGTGTTCAACGATACCTTCGCAGGGCTCGACGTGTTCGTCATCTACCTGCTGCACAACGACAGGCTCGTTCAGACCAAGTACCATTTCCCGC